>NZ_MNQF01000059.1:0-3331 GCF_001915285.1 Alistipes sp. 56_sp_Nov_56_25 | reverse complement strand
ATCTGCGGAGCGTGGCTCTCGGCGGAAAACAACCTCTCGGCCTCGATACGCCGCATCGGCGAGGGCATGTGGCGCATCCTCGTTTTCGACCACGCGCTCTGCTACAAACGCCTCGTACAGGACGGCATCATCTCACTGCGCCGTCACCGCCTCTGGCTCGGGGCCGATGACGGCAACCGCGTGATCTACGATGCTTCCACCGAGACACTCACCATCGGCTGTTACGGACGTTTCGTTCCGGAGGACTGCATCCGGCGGCAGGAAGACGACGCAATCAGTGCCGAAGCATGCGACTTCAACGAACCGGCCGAATAATGGAGCGTCATTCGGTATTTCCGGGCTGCCCCAGCAAGCAGGGGCAGCCCTTCGGCGGACTCCGCCTACAATTATACGTCCTCAAATCCGACAAGCCGGACTGGGAAAGGGAGCATCGAAGTACCCTCATTGCCCGTCATGCAGAGAACCTGCTTCGGGAACGGGATATAAGCAATGTTACAGATCTTGTGCGACGGCACCGGAAATCGGATCTGACCATTGCCGGAATCGGACTGACAATGAATACAGCGACATCCCGCTTTCTCAGGACGCCCGAAGATGCGGCGGGAAAAGATATGCTGGAGCTGATGGATGCCCTGCGCAGGACATCGTTTGCGAAAAAGATCGGGCGCCGCCTCGCGGATGTTCCGGCAGACACCGCCCACTCCCTGCACGGCCTGCTGGCCATGCACACCTTTCTCTTGGATGCTTATCTGGAGCAGCATCCCGACAGCAAGCTCCAGCAGCCTCCGATGGACGAGGTGCAGGCAGCAGCGCATATCGTAGACCGGCAGTTCCGCGCCGAGACATTCCGCGAGCTGCGCCGTTATATGCCCTCCTGTTACGTCGTACGCCTCTACGACTGGGACGCCGACATGGGCCGGTTGCAGAAGATGCGCGGGCGGCTGGACGGCCCGGCATGTCCGGACGATCCGCAGCAGGTGTACCAGCTCCGGGAGCGAATCTGGAAGGCGGAGAACCGCATGGTACGGGAAGCCGAGAGGATATTGGAGAGCGATCCGGAAATTCCCCTGCGGCAAACCTACATCGAGAAACTCGATGCCGAGTTGCAGACGTTAGGATGGTTCACACGCTTCCCGGAAAAGATCGACAGCCCCTACACCAACCGGCAGCTGCTCGACAAATACAGCATCGAGTCGGGCATCCCCCGCGAAGACCAGTCCCGGCAGATTGAAAAAGCCTTCCGGGAGTTGGATGCACGGCTCGTACGTATAACCGGGCGGCAGCCCTACGCGGACGATCTGTTCGAATCCCTGCGACAGAAAGGCCCGAAGCCGGAGAAACATATTTCCGGGGTGCGGCAGAAAGAAATCAATTCTGCAAGGGAAGAGCAAACCGAACAGCCGGCTTCGGGTCGGCGGATAAAGCGGTGATGCCCGTCTTCGGGTGAATATCCTCAATAACACAATCAATTCGAGCATGAAACAGAAAATCATTCTGCTGTGTCTGTGCCTCGTCTGCACAGGCCGCAGCACATACGCCCAGTGGGTCGTCTCGGACCCCACGAACCTCGCGCAGGGCATCGTCAACTCCACCAAGCAGATCGTCGAAGCCGCCAAGAACGGCTCCACCATGCTGCAAAGTTTTCAGGAAAGCGATACTACGACGCCCTGAAATCCGTCAGCAACCTCGTCCGCTCGGCCCGCAAGGTGCAGCAGTGCATCCTGCTCGTGGGCGAAATCTCGGACATCTATGTAGACGGGTATCGCCGCATGGTCGGCGACGAGAACTTCACGCCCGCGGAGCTCGCGGCCATCGCCGCAGGCTACGCCCGCATCATCGAGGAGTCGGCCGGGGAATTGAAGGAGCTGCAGGACATCGTGAACCCTACGGACATGTCCCTGACGGACAAGGACCGTATCGACGTAGTGCAGCGCGTCTACGGCGTCCTGCGGCGCCACCGCGATCTGGCACGCTACTACACGCGCAAGAACATCTCCATATCCCTGCTGCGGGCCGCCCGGAAACGGGACATGGAGGGCGTGCTCTCATTGTACGGAACCGACGAACAACGTTACTGGTAGCCGACGATGGTACACATGCTTTCCCTTACGGAGAATCTGCACACAATTCTCCGGGTGTTATACGACGATATGATGGTGCTGTGTTATCCGATGTCGCAGGTCGCAATGGCCATCGCAGGAATCGGGGCGCTACTCTACATCGCCTACCGCGTCTGGCAGTCGATGGCCCAGGCCGAACCTATCGACCTCTTTCCCCTTATGCGGCCCTTCGCCGTCGGCATCTGCATCCTATTCTTTCCGACGCTCGTGCTGGGCTCCCTGAACGGCATTCTCTCACCGCTTGTAAAGGCCACGCATTCGCTTATGGCCGGGCAGACGCTCGACATGGAACAATGGCAGGAGCGGCGTGAGCGGCTCGAACTCGAAGGCCGCGAGCAGATGCCTCCGGACAGCTACTACGCCGAGGACGAGGAGATGGAGCGCGAGCTCAGCGAGCTGGGCGTGGACGACCAGACACAGCAGACACTCGACCGCATGAACGAGGAGCGCTCCTCATGGTCGGTGAAGGGGCTCATCTTCAAAGGCTTAGCGTGGATACTCGAACTGCTCTTCGCGGCCGCGAGCGTTATCCTCGACGTGCTGAGGACTTTTTATCTGGTCGTGCTGTCGCTGCTGGGGCCGATCGCCTTCGCCATCTCCGTGTTCGACGGATTCCAGTCCACGCTGACGCAATGGCTCACGAAGTATGTCTCGATCTACCTGTGGCTGCCGATCTCGGACCTTTTCTCGGCGATCATCGCACGTCTGCAAACCCTTTCGATGCGCCACGACGCCGACCTGATGGCCGAAGGCTACAACTGGTATGTGGACTGGTCGAACAGCCTGAACCTGATCTTCATGCTCGTGGCCGTCTGCGGATACCTCTGCATCCCCTCGATCGCCTCGTGGGTCGTGCAGGCGAACGGATTCGCCGCTTATAACAAAACCGTCTCGAAGATGACCTCGCTCGTAAGCGCCGGAGCCGGATGGACGGCCGGCAAAGCATGGGCCGGGGCCAAAGGCGCCGGCTCGGCGGCATTATCGGGCGGTAAGGCCGTGGGACGCGGCATCATGAACGGCGCCCGGCTTATTTTCAGAAAATAAAATAACCCGTTATTATGGAATTCAAGTGTTTAACGAACATCGAAACATCGTTTCGGCAGCTGCGCATGTACGCGCTCGTCTTCGCCGGAGTCTGCGCCGTCGTTACCGTGGCGGCGGTCTGGATGTCCTACTCTTTCGCCGAACGGCAGCGGCAGAAGATCTACGTG
>NZ_MNQF01000026.1:0-22802 GCF_001915285.1 Alistipes sp. 56_sp_Nov_56_25 | reverse complement strand
AATCAAATAGAATGCCACGCTATCGGCACCCGTTTTGACCTATAGCGTGGCGTTTTCCTGTTTTTGAGGCGTTTCAGCACCCGTTTTGACTAATAAGTCGAGAATTATAGGTTGTAGTTAAAGTGGTTTTTTACCAGTCTTTTCTGAAGTTCCCGTAATTGTTAAAATCCAAATTTACGTTTATCAATAGTATCATTCCGTCGTATTCCCAATCCCAATCGGTAACTGCATCTGCCACTATATTGAAAGCGCTTTTGGGGCCTTCTTCATATCCTGCCGAGTTTGTCGGCATATCCCAGAATGCGAATACGTTCCCCGATTGGGTTTCGCGGTACAGCGATTTAACCGCTGGAGTCAAAATTGGATTTAATAGTGCGCTTTCCTGCGTATTGTGCGTTTTCAGCAGCGCGCCGCCGTATTTGGATTGCTCCAGCCCGGCAATGGGTTTGAGCTTTGCACCGTCGGTGTAAGCATCCACGACTTCATCGAAAATTCCCGACCAGGCATAGTCGATGTATTTTCCGGCTTCGATGCCGTCGTGTGCCGTAGCGAGCAGGTCGGTGCTCTCCGCGTCGCAGGCCACGGTGACGAGTTTGCCGTCGCCCAATGCTTCCTTTGTCGCCTTTATCAGTTTGGCGTAGGATGCGGGATTTACACCGGGCATACCGTCTTTGCCGTAGGACGCTTCGATGTCGAAGTAGTTTACGCCGTCCAACTTATATGTTTCCACGACATATTTAAGCTGAAAAACAAAATCAGCGATCTGCTCGTCGGTCATATTGCAGAACCCCAGCCCCGTATTTCCGCCGGTGATGCAAATAAGTACCTTACGACTGCTTTTCTGCAAAGGCGTGAGGTATTTGTCGCGGTTGCTCAAGACATATTGCAGATCCGGCCCGATGTCGAGCATGGCCCGCCGTGTCGTCTTGTCGAATTTTAGCGCCGCGGGGCGGAGTACTTCGATGTCGATCCATGTTTGGATTATCGTATTGAAATCGAGATCAAATGTTTCCACATAAAATTTGGTTCCCATCAGCGGGGACATTTCCTCGGTATTGACATATCCGACGACTTTGAAAGCATAGGCATCGAGCTGCGTTTCGGGTACGATCTCCCCGACCAGGATTCGGTAGTAGATTACCTGGCCTTTCGCGGATGGGGAAATGTCGTTATTGGCAACGGTCGCCCGCAGTGGCAGCAGGTAGGCGCCTTTTTCGACTCCTTCGCGGCTCAACGTGACGGCAAGAGCAGGAGAGATTTTCTCTCCCCTCTTGACCGTCACCGTCTTGCCCTCTTCAAAAGTCACCTTTTCTAACGGAAATAGCGCCAGTTTTGCGTCACCTTGTTTGTCTTTGTTGTATTCGTCCACAAGCGTTGCGTCCGCATCGACCGTAACCGTCACGTCTACGGCTGCAGGCTGGGTCAGTTGGTAGAACACGGCGTCTGTGGTCGTCTGCTCTTCGCCGAGTTTGAGTGCTGAAATCTGATCGGGCGTTTTCTCCCGGCGCAGCACTCCGCCGACATTAGCAAGGTCGTCCTTACCGGGAATATCCCCGGCCGTGCGGGTGAAGTCCTCGGCGTCGCACGCGGCCATCACTGCGAGCGTAAGGCAAAGTGCCGAAGTGCGCAGTAGACCTAATATATTATTCATGTTTTTCATAGTTCAAGATTTACGGTTTATTCTTGCTTGTTGAGCTGCGGAATTTCCACCGAGGTATTCCATTTCAGATCGGTATGCGCTACGGCGTCGTTTCCGTACTGCGACCAGTCTTTGATGATGTTTCCCGTTCCCTCGTTGAATTTCCAATAAGCGCGTAATTCGGGCTTTTCGGCCGGGTTTTCCACGTCGTACATGTCACGCCAGATGTCGGCCTGCGTGCGTGCGACGGACCATACGCGCACCTCTGAAATATCGCCGCAGAGCTGGCGGAAAGCGTCGTAGCTGTACCCGATGAAGAATTGCCGGGCATCCGTTTCGGGGTCGGGGTCTATGGCGCGAAGTCCGAGATTTATGACCTTCACGGTCGGCGCTACCTGCGTCTGGCTTTGGAGTTGTCCGTTCAGATAGATGCAGGCGATACCGGTTTCCAGGTCGTATGTGAAAGCGACATGATACCACTCTTCGAGCGACAGAAGTTTACCCTTGTTCTTTTCGGGGAATTTGCCCAGGCTTACGCCCGATCCGTCTACCTGGAGCTGGTCGGCATAGAAATTCGTGTCGCCGATACGCAGCAGCAGGTGTTGCTCCACACCCATGATCGTAGAGAGCTTTTCTTCGATGTAGGACGAGGTAGGACCTGCATAGTGGAAATCGTGAACGCGGACGATAGCTTCATAGGTTACGGCTGTCAGTCCATTTACGCAGTCGGCAGTTCCGGCTTTGTCGAACGCGGGTACGTCTATCCAGTTGTCGGTGAGTACGGCGGCGGTCGTGATGGCCGAAGAACGGCGCACAAGATAATAGACGGTTTGGGAACCGGAGAGGGTCGAAAGTCCCCCCCCCGCAGAAACGATAGTTACCGGAAGTAACTGTGTTGCATCTATATCGAGCCGGTCGAGGTTCTTAAAATGGATAGTCAGAGGTTCCGATACGGATTTCCCGGCTTCTACGGTTGCCGTCCGTTCGGGGAACTCGTAGTAACTGTCATCGAGTACCGCATATTTCGTATCGTGTTTGGCATTGTAGGTGTTCACGAGCGACGGGTCGATGGCGAATGTCACCTCGATATTCTCTTTTGCCGGGGAGATCAGTACGGCGGAGAGTTCGCGGTCGAGCTGCGTAACAGTCTTTTTAAAAGTTACGTTGTTGTCGCTCGACGTTTCGGCTGCGTCGATATATGCTGCGTTGTCGAACGGGTAACGGTTTTCATAGTCCGATTCACACCCGGCCAGCAGGATAAAGGCAGCCGATACAAAATACAGATATATTCTTCTCAATTTCATAAGGCGCATTATTTAGGGTTTGCCGGATTCAGCAGGCCGATGGCATGCTTGGTCTGTTTGTAATTTATGTAAGCGTCGTAGTAATCGTCCCCAATGTTGTAAATACCCAGCCCGGCTAACGGCCCCATTGTAATTACGCTTTTTGCCGCTTCGGCGATTGCGGGTTGCTGCACAAGGTTTTCATCCGTGAGTTTCCCGCCCGGCTCGGCCGTGATGATGATTTTTTCGAGCGCAATGCCGGCATAATCGGTCGCGTATGCAAGCTGGCTGCGGATATTGAACGTATTGACGGCATCCGTAGTCGTGAGTACGAAATAGGTTACGGCACTATGATTCTCCTTTGCGATAAAGAGCGGGTTACCCTCCGCCATGAGAATTTTTCCGGTCAGGGACGACAGTTTGCTGACAATCGTTGCAGCGGCTTGGGTCGCTGCGGCATCCATAGCGCCGCCGTAACGTACCGTTACGCCGTCGAACTTATACCGGTTTACGACCTCGATCACCTTGTCGAGATATGTCCCCAGCGCTGCGGCGTCCGTAGATTCCGCGAGTGTGTTGTAATCTACGGTATAGAGGATTTTCGTGCCCTTGGCCTGCGCCTGGGGTATATCCTCGATGTCGTATTCGGTCAGGTTACCGGCGTTTTCAAGTGCCACGATGTCGAGTGAATCGGGCAGTGAGCGCAGAAATGCCTTTTCCGAACCCGGTACGGCCGGAGCATTTGCCAGGCTTGCGTAAACGACGTAGTGTTCGCTTGCCTTATACGCTTTGAGGGCTGCCAGATATGCGGCATACTGTGCCGGGTCTTGCTGGTCGGGTTTTATGATCTGCTGGTCTATCGGCTCTATGTCCGTGTCGCAGGCCGTGAAACAATAGGCCGCGGGAATGAGCAGCGCCAGAATCAGGTATTTTATAGTCTGTTTCATAGCTTCGGTTTAATTTAAGGGTTTGCAATCCCACCATGTGCGCGTACCGCCGTTGTCGGGGCCGCCGAGCGAAGTTATCGCCGCTTCGACATTTGTGCGGTTCTCGGAATATTCCTCGGATGGGTAGGGAAGTCTGCGCATGCCGTACTTGGAGTTCACCGTTCCACCGGATTTATTGTCTTTGGCCGGCATCAGTTTCGGATAGCCCGTGCGCCGGTATTCCGCCCACGCTTCATTTCCGAGCGGGAAAATCGCAATCCATTTCTGGGTGATGATGCGTTCGAGGTTTTCTTCGAACTGTGCATCTTCTTTCCATTTGATCGTGATGCGGCTTTGCGGTAATGCGGTGTTGTTTTCGATAACGCCGAGAGGGTCGGTGTAGGCTTCGGGGACGTTCGCTTCGTCGGCGATATAATCCTCTGCTCCGGCTACGCCGCGTTCCTCGAATGAAAGCCGAATGCCTTGTTCGTAGAAACTCTGTGCCGATACCGCACTTCCCCAGCGTAGTTCATATTCGGAGCGCAGGAACGCGATTTCCGCTGCGTTCATCCATAAAATAGGGTCGGTGTCGGTAATGAGCATCGAGGAACATGCCGTTACGGCCTTGGACTTGTTGGCCGGTGTCGTGCCGATGCGCAGGCCGTAATAGCCTTTCACTGCGGCATCGCCCTCTCCGACGGTTCCCTGTGTGAACATCTTTGCCCGGCGCGGGTCTTTGTAGCCGTTCATGTAGCAGAGGATGTCGGCTCCGATGGCGTGGTCCTGCCAACTGTTCCAAAGCAATGTCGTGCGGTTGAGTTCGGGCTGAAGCTTCGCATTGTCGGCATTCTCGGTGATGACCCCGGCGGCGATGGCTTCCGCAGCTTTTGCCTTTGCGGTCTGCTCGTCGATATAGGAAAGGCGCATCGCCATACGCAGTTTAAGCGAATTGGCGTATTTGATCCACTTTTTAAGGTTGCCGTTGTAAACCTGGTCGTATTCGCCGAAGGCTTCCGTACTCAAATCCCGGTTGCGCTCCAGCGCTTCCAGCGCGGTGTCCAGTTCTTTGAACATCTGCGTATATGCTTCCTGTTGCGTGTCATAGGGGACGGTCAGGCGTTCTTTTTTGTCCTCTACGATCTTGGAGTAGGGTATCGAACCGTAAGCGTCGGCCAGGCGGTTCATAATCGCCACGCGCAGGACGTTGGCCAGGGCTACCGCCACTTCGTCGTCGGTTTTGTTGATGATGCCGCGGTAAGCGGGGTAAGTTTCGGTGATGACATCCACAAACGGCGCTTTGAGCCAGTCGGTGGTGGGATTGAACGTTGAGAATTTCGTTTCCCAGCTGTCTACCGTCGCTTCGACGTAGCCGCCGTAGCTGCCGCCTTCGAGTGCTTCGACAAATTGGTATAGGTGTTCTTCCGAGGGGATCACCATATTTTGCAGTTTGGTGAGTTTCGACCCCACGAGGTAGTTGTCGCGTTCCAGTTCGTCGTCTGTCGCTTCGTTCGGATTACGGTTGTAATCTTCGAAGTTGTCAAGGCATCCCGTCGATGCGCTTACTACTGCGATAAGAGCAACGGCACGAATTATTGTCTTCATTTTGTTCATAGCCGTTAGAATTTAATGTTAATATTGAATCCCAGGTTACGTGTCGAGGGCATCATGAAATAGTCCATTCCCTGATAGAAATTGTTTGTCGATGCCACGGCTTCGGGGTCGAACGGCGCTTTACAATACATCATCCACAAGTTGCGGCCTACGAACGATACGGTGATCGAACATACGTTGTGCAGCCATTTGCGGGGAATCGTGTAGCCCAGTGAAAGTTCCTGGAGGCGGACGTTGGTTGCCGAGTAGGTGTAATATTGGGGTATTCCGCCCTGCGACGCTATGGCCGTATACCAGGTTTCCGGGTTTACCAGGCTGCGGCCGTTTACCAAAGCACCTCCGGCATCGCGCGCGGCAGCCGTTGCTTCGGACACGCCGAATAGGTCCATGTTGGCTTGCGTGAGTGAATTGACGATGCCGCCGATGCGTGCCGTTACGAGGAATCCGAGGTTCAGGTTCTTCCACGATACGCTGTTGCGCCATGCGAGGTTATAGTCCGGGAATACGGAACCGAGTTTCATGTCGGGCAGGTTGTCCTCTACGACGACGTTGCCGCCCTCGTCGATCTCGATGTTGCCTTTGTCGTCGCGCCGCAGGTCGGTCGTGGAATAAAGGTCGCCCATCGAACCGCCCTCTTTGAGAATAAATTTAGCGCGCCCCAGCTTACTGATCTGGAGCCTATTCATGCTGATTGTTTCCTCGGTGATCGGGTTGTACCACTCCTTGCAAAGTTCGATGATCTTGTTTTTGTTCCAGGAGAAAGTAAACTGCGAGTTCCAATTCCAGTTTTTCCATTGGTGGTTGTAACCCAGGCTTGCCTCGACACCCGTATTGCGCACGTGGCCGGTCTGAATATAAATGTCGGAGTAGCCGGACGATGCGGACAGATTCGGGTTGAAAGTCTGGTTATAGGTGTCGGCGCGATACCACGATGCCGTGAGTGTGAATCCATTGAGGAACCGGGCGTCGAATCCTAATTCCCATGTTTTCGTCCGCTCCGGGTAAAGCTGGCCGATGGGGTAGTTCGATTTGTCGTCCCAACCGGAAATGGTGTCGTCGTAGGGGTGTGTGGCGATTGTCAGTTCCCGCGGAAAGGGGTTTGCTACCGAAGCCCACGAAGCGCGGATTTTCAGGTAGTTAAACTTCTCCGGGAAATTGAATGTACTGCTGGGCAGCCACGATACGCCGACCGAGGGGTAGAAAAACGACTTTTGGGGTGAGTTGGCAAGCTGCGACGCCCAGTCGTTACGTCCGGTCGTCGTTACGAACAGTTGCGACTTCCAGCCCAGTTCCAGGGAGTAGAAAAACGACTGCGTTTGCTCGTGCCAGCCGGTTTTCGGCGTTTTCTTCTGGCTCTTATCGAGGTTCACGACATTGAAGATGTTGGGAGCGCCGGCAATGGGGCCATATACCGAGAGTTCGTCGAAGCGGTTGTCTTTGATCGACGCGCCGATATGTGCGTCGAGCGCGAATTTCTCTTTGAACGTTTTGCTGATGTTGAGCATTACGTCGCCGTAGGTCTGACGTTCTTCGCCGCGGGTTTCGGTATATTTACCTTTTTTGCTGTTCTCCAGCAGCGTGGGGTTCGATGTTGCGTACAGTTTTTCCGTATATAAACTATTGGTGTTATCGATGCGGATACGTCCTGCGACATTCATCCAGTCGGTGATTTTATAGGTAATGCCGCCCGTAAATATATAGCGCTTGCGGCTGTTTTCGCGAGGATTGCGGTAGGCGATCCAATAGGGATTCTGCATGCGCAGGTCGCCGCCCTCGCCCTGCGGCCAGAACTGTGCATAGATTTTGCGTGCTGGGTTCCAGCGTTCGAATGCCTTTACGAGCGAAAAATCATCGCCGCGGGGAAAGAGATAAGCCGATACGAGCGGGTTTGAGTACACGCCCTGGTTTATCATGTTGCGGTCTTTCTGGATGATGTAGCTTCCGCTTACGTCCAGTATCAAACGGTCGTTCAGCAGGTTCGACGTATTGCGGAATGTAAAGTTATAACGATTGTACTTGTTGTTGGGGACAAGTCCTTTGGAGTTTACTGCTGCGGTCGAGAAATAGATTTGGTTTTTCTCCGTACCCCCGGACAGTGTTACGGAGTTTGTCAGTATGTGACCTGTTTGCAGGAAATCTTCGGGCGAGTAGTTGTAACGTGCCGCTTGGTTGAGCGGTGCGCCCCAGCTATGGATTGTCGAACCGCTGGCTTTGCCTTTACGCCCCGTGCCGTAGCGGGTCTGGAAGTCCGGCAGGCGCAGCGGGTTCATAAATTCCGTGTTACTCGAAACCTGTATCTGTGTTGCTCCGGCCTTACCTTTTTTGGTGGTAATGAGCATTGCGCCGTTCGCGGCGTCAGAACCGTACAATGCCGCGGCTGCGGCTCCGGTCATAACGGATATAGATTCAATGTCATCGGGGTTCATATCGGCGATGGATTCCGTTGTGCCGCGTGATCCGAACTCCATGCTGCCGTCGCTGGTGAAGTTGTGCATAGGAATACCGTCAATCACATACAGTACGTTCGAGGTCTGCATAATCGACTTCATACCGCGCATAATGACTTTGGCCGAACCGCCCACGCCGGACGAACTGGTATTGATAACGGCTCCGGCGACTTTACCTGCGAGGCTGTTCACGAAGTTCGCGGATTTTACGGTTGTTACGGCTTCGGACTTCACTTGCTGCACGGTGTAGGCCAGTGCCTTTTCCGAGCGTTTGATACCCAGGGCCGTGATCACCACGTCTTCAATCTGCTCTGCTGCTTCTTTGAGTGTTATGGCAAAAAAGGTTTGTGTGCCGATTTTTACTGTTACGGGGTCATAGCCGATGAAATTGACATACAATTCAGCGGTTTGGGCAGGTGCGGGGACTTGGAGCGAGAAAGCGCCGTCAAGTCCGGAACTTGTGCCGATGGTCGTTCCCTTTACGACCACCGATGCCCCGACAACGGGTGTCCCTTTGGTGTCGCGCACGACACCGCTGACCTTTGTGGAGCCGTTGTTTGCGGCTTTCTTGTCCGAGGATACGGAAAGATAAATGTTTTGCTGGTAGATTTTGTACTCGGTTTTCGTTCCTGCGACCATCGCCTGTAACGCTATGCCGAGCGGTTTATCGGCGACATTGATACTGATGGTTCTGTTAATATCTACGCCTTTGTTTACGATGAAGAAATAGCTGGTCTGTTTTTCTATTTCATTCATAACCTGCTCCATGCGAACATTGTCCATCTGCAATGTTACTTTCGCGGTCTGGGCATACGCTCCCCATGCGGAGAACGTGGAGCAAATTATGAATAGAAAAGTAAACCAGCATTTAATTTGCTGAATAAATTTATTATTCATAGATTTGTAGATTAGTGGTTGTTAGATTGGTTCAAATTCTATTAGCCGCTATGCCTGCGGGTGGTTGCTACACCTGCGGGCTTTTTTTGCGACTTTGAAGATTCATAGTCTTATCTCATAGGCATCGCAGTTTTTTTAGATTCTTATTAGTTGATTTTGGCATAGTTATTTTATATGGATTACATTGTTTTCGTCTTTCTCATATTTAAATGGAGATATTTCCTGTAAGGATCTTAACGCATAATCCAGCCCCATATTGACGGGGATTTTGCCCCGGATAACGTCGATCTGCGGAAGATCGGCCGTTTCGATCTGGATTTTCACACCGTATGTTTTCTCCATTTTGGCGATGATGTCGGCAAACGGGTGTCCAACGAGATTCAGAATACCCTCTGTCCATAAATAGTCGTCCGTATTTTTAATCTTTGTCAATACCAGACGATTCCCATTTAGGCATACCTTTTCGTTCGGGTCTAATATAATCTGGTCGCCGCTTGCTAATTTGTTGGTTATTTTTACCTTACCATTTAATAATGCGGTTGTAAAGTCGTGTGCTTGCTCGTTTGCCGTTACGTTGAACTTCGTTCCCAGCACTTCCACGTCGCAGGCGAAAGTTTCCACGATGAACGGATGGGCGGCATCATGCTCCACGTTGAACATGGCTTCGCCGGAGAGTTTCACACGGCGATTTCTATTGAACCGTATCGGATATTCCAGTTTTGCCCCGCTGTTCAGGCAAACGCTGGTTCCGTCCTGAAGTGTAATGTCTATACGTTGTCCTGCCGGTGCGGCAACGGACAGATATTGTTTTGCGGTATCTTCGATAATGACGGTTCTGGAAGCGTACCAACTGCCTGCGACCAATAGTAATACTGCGGCAGCCTGGGTGCAGATACGAATAAAGCGTTGGCGATACCATTTCGGGCGTCTGGTCGGCAGGTGCAGACGATTGTGGTGCTGATAAGGAGCATTTGCGATAATCGCGTCCTGCATAGACCATAAAGCATTTAATTCTTTCTGGTTATTGGGGTCGGCATCAAGCCAGTCTACAATCGTTTTTTCTTCCTGCTCGGAAGTTTGTCCGTTTATGTACTTATATAATAATTTCTTGTCCATTTTTTTACATTGTGTGGCGAGTGCGTTATGAATTTTGGCAGCCCGTGGCTAATCCATAATTTTTCTGTTGGTAATTTTCTTGATAATTATACTTTGTCTGCTTACAATTATATGGTGCGTGAGCGCGCGACATTTACATCGAAAAAGTGCATTTTCCGTTAAATAAATTTTCTTAAAAAAATGGTATTTTTTTTAATTATCGTATAACGCTGGAATACAGGACGATAATTAAAATGATGAGATAGTCGTTCAGTGCGATTCGCATTATGGCCAAAGCCCGTTGGATATTGGCTGTGACGTTGCGCACATTGATTCCAGTAATTTCGGCGATTTCTTGGTAAGTCTTGCCCTCGAAGCGGTTGTATAGGAAGATTTGCCGCATAGGTTCGGGCATTTTGTTGATCTGGCTTTCGATGATGGATTTTATTTCCGCTGTAAAGGATGCTTGCGGATTGGTGCTTTCCAAAACGGTGATTTTAGCTTTGATGCTGCGGTAAGCCGTCGTATGTATTTGTTGCTGGATTTTGAGTCTGTTTTTCTGGTTGCGCAGCCATTCAAGACAACCATGCTTTACGGAACCTAAAATATATGCGGGAATAGTCGTAGTAATATTGAGCTTGTCTTTGTTTTCCCAAAAATAAAGGAAACTGTCGGTAACGATGTCTTCCGCGGCCATATTATTGCGGATGTATGACCGGGCAATAATGATAAAACGAGGTTTATACTCGGAGTATAATCGTTCGAAATCTTCGAGCGTGATATGTTCATCCAGTTCTGACATGCGTGTAGATTAATTCAAAGGTAAACTTTTTTATCAAAATTCAAAAATTTGTAGAATGTCCGTTAATATGGGGTGATGTGAAATATTGGGTTTATCTCTTTGATGCGGAACGAATCGGAGAAAGAAGTGAGGTTTAGATAATATCGTTATGGATAACTTCGGTCAGACGCGGGAATTGCAGATCGAGTTCGAAAGTAGGCCGGGGCCGCAGCCCCGGCGCTGCTCACTCACTCCGGGGTTTGGGTTGCTCGGTTACGATTTCGGGCTTACTGTAAAACGATGTTGTGCAGCGGGTCTTAAACCCGACAATGCTATTATCTTCCACCCGGATAAATCGGAATAGCCGCGTATATACATAGTTCATCATCGCATAAGCATAGGGGTCGGGGGCTTTCACGTTCTTCCATCCGGGAGCTATGTCGTCGAGGGTGGGGAAACGTTTTTTGAACTGCGCTTTGAGTTTTTCTTTCAAAAGGGCCACTTGTTCGGGCCGTGTTGTCGGTTGTTCTTCGAAATATTTTTGCATGGTTAAAATGTTTATGGTTTAAAATAGGGTTTGCTCAATGCCAGGAGATGCGGGATAAACGATGCTGTTCCGCGCCCGCTGAAAGTTCACCTTATCCAGCGCGGCGGCAGCCCGTTCGGTGTCGATGGTCCGCAGTTCCTCGTTTATCCAGTCCTCGTACTGGAGTATTGAAGCGTATATCCGGGCGGCTTTCTGCATTTCCTCGCGGTATTGGCGGCAAAGTTCGGCGTAACGGTCAGGGTTAATTTCTCCCTGCTTGTCGATCATCACCTCGTAATGACCGCCGAGCCGGGGATCGTCCACCATGACGCGCATATGTTCGGCCACGTACCCGATGTGCTTTGCATACCCGTACTGCCCTAAAAAGTTCTCTTTTTCTATCCCGACCATGTTTTCGAAGTGCCGGATGTTTATACGATGGGGATTCGTTTCGCAGATGTCCCCGGCATTGTCGCGGGGTTCCTCGTGCAAAAAGCGATAATAGGCTTTGTATAACGCAAGAGCGTCTATTTGCTGATCTTTCATCGGCCTAAATTATGAATTTGGGGAGTAAATATTTTTTGTCGGTTGCCGTGCCGTATTGGTCGATGAAGTGTCGCACCGCGTTGTATTTATCTTCAAGATCGCTATCGTCCCAAGCAAAGGACGAATAATCGTAATTATGGAAAGGGGACGCTTCTGTTTGGCAGATTCGCAGAATGTCGTTCAATTCCGCCCAGAATATACGTGTGCCGTTATCCTCCAGCCGATACATTTTCAGAAACAGCCGCCGCAGGGTGTACGCCGAATATAGGCGTACACTCTTGTCGGTTATGGTATTCAAACGGTTGCGGCTACCTTTCCCCAAGTTTCCTGCGCAGACAAAACCGAGGTTGCGAGCTTGCGCTTCGGTGCGGGCTTTATAGTCGGCGAATCGCTTTTCTGCGCGGTCTACTGACCGAGTGAAGTAGGGGATTTCTTTCATTTTCATAAATTGGGTGGATTACAAGTTAAAATAATTGTTGTTGTGTAGCATGTTCGGGCTGTGTTTCTGCCGATGGGACGGGCGAGATGCGCCCGGATAGGTAAGCATGTAAGGTGTTTAGAAACTGCTCCCGATATACCGGGTCGATACGGCACTTGTCATATTGTTCCCGATGGTCGGTAATTGCTCCGTCTTTTTCGGCTGCTTCAATCGCTTTCGGGAATCTGCTGCCGCCCTGCATCATCCCGGAAAAATAGTCGAAAAGGATTTCCATTTCTACGGCCTTGCGGCCTTTCTCCCGCAAAATCGCAGTTAGTCTTTCCGATTTAGCTTCCCGATATTCCAACGGCCAAACGTTACTGGTTGCGCTGTCGATAAATACCTCTGTTCCAATTATGGAAATGCGCTTTACTTTTTCGTGCGACATAGTTGCAAATTTTAAGTTAATACGATTGACTGCCCCGGCCTGCGTTGAGCAGGTATTTTTCGTGCAGGGCTTGTTCTGTGGTTTTTCCGCTCAGTTTCTCGATGCGGGCGACACGGCGAGCGATTCGCGCCATATCTTTCTGCCAGCGGTTTATAAGGTCGAAATCGGCCAGAAACGCCGGATTCTCGTTGTCGATGCCGGGGCGGAACCCGCGGCGATACATGCCGCCGAAAACCTCGTCTATCGCTTTGGAATAGCGGTCGCGCTGCTCGTCGAGTTGGCATAGCTTCCGTGCGGCAGGATTCTGCGGGTATCGTACCCGCAAAATCCTGCGCTCGGCAGCGGCATAGCGGTTGTTCTGCTTTTGCCTACTTGTCATATTCTGAATATTTGAGGAACGGATGTTTTTTCGTTGGACGGAATTTCCACAAGTCGGCCAGATATTTTAGGAATGTCTGCGGATCGAAATGCTCGCCCGTGGCGCAGGAATGGTAGTTCGGAGCATCAAGCCGGATTACAGCCATATCGAAAAAAGGAGTTTTACATACGCTCCATTTTCCGTTGAAAATCCGAATATCCACGGCGTTGATGTGGCCCTCGAAATCGAAAAAAGTTGTGTATTTCCCGGATGCGTTCAACTTGGTAAGTTCTTCAAATATTTCAATAAATATTTTGTCCATAATAGTTTGGTGTTGTAGGCGGGGACGATGCCCCGCCCGGATTTATGCTTTTTGGCTGATGTAACGAATAAGTTTCTTTTCGTTGGTGTAGTCGAGTGTGTCCAACAGAAATTGAATGCTGCCCGTTCGCATGGCCCGCCATAGTCTATTGTATAGGCTTGGATCGCTTTCGGGAGTTTGGCCGAAAATTTCTTCCATGTAGTTTTCCGGCATGTGGGTACGGATACGCCAGTCGAGGGCTGCGGTTGCTCGTATTATTTCTTCGTATGATTTCATTTTTTGGGGATATTGTGGGCGGACGCCCCCGCCCGTTATTATTCTGTTTATGCTGCTGTTTCGTCGGGTTTAGCGTTGCTTTCTTCCACACGGTCGGCGATCATCGTGGCGGCCTTGTTCGCGTCGATAAGGATGTCGAACAGGTATTCGGGTTTCTCTTTCAGCCCCCGCAGCCAGCTTGCGAGATAGGCGGCGTTTTCCTGCTGCGGAGTTGTTGCAAGCCCGAACCGTATGCCGCAAAGTGCGGCGGTCATTTCGGCGATCAGTTCCTCGCGGGCATAGCTGGGCGAACCAAAAAAACCGGACATATCCCGGTTGAGCCGCGACGGGTGGCCCGTGCTGTGGGCGACCTCGTGCAGCAGCGTCGAATAATAATCCGCACCTTTGGGGAATTGTGTTTTCTGCGGGCATACGATTACATCGGCGCTGGGACGATAAAATGCGCTGTCGGATTCCAATACTTCGATCCTGCAATACCATTTCCCGGCATCGACCATGTGATCGACTTCGGCGCAGGTCGTTCCGTCCGTCTGCGGCATCCCTGCGGCCTGCTCCAACAGCCGTGCATAGCGTTCGGGGTTCTTCTCCGGCATATCGGTTTGGTCGATATTGAATACCGAATAATAGCGCAGCAGGGGCAACAACTTGTAAGCCTTTTTCTGCTCGTCTGACAAACGGGCGTATTTCTCGTATGGCATGCCTTTTCCGTCTTTTTGGTCTTTGGGAATGGCGTACAAATACCAGAAATAAACCGGAAACGATTTTTCGCCTTTCTTCACGTTGATTTCTTCATCCTGCGCTTGCTTGTAGGTTAGGAAAATAGGCGTTTTGTAGCGCTTGTATTCGGTCAGCAGCAGAAGCATGAACAGGTTTCCGCCGTTGTAATACCGCCCGGCCAGATTGCGGGGACATCCCTGTGCCATCGAAACCCACGGCTTGTTCCAACCCGTTTTAAGGTTTTGTATCTTCTCTATCATCAGCGCCGTAAATGCGGGCGCGATTGCTGCGATGATTTTATCGTTGTTCATGGTATTATCGTTTTGTAGTTGTTCTGGTTATCTGCATTGGATTTCTATTTGGCCGCTGCTTGTGCGGCGTCCTCGTTCTGTTGCGTTCTGTTTTTCAACTTTCCGCGCCGGGTTTCTTTGCTCCTTTCTTTTCCCGCCGTTACGAAAGAAAGGAGGGCAGCCGATTTCCCCGGAAAAGAACCTGTTAAGGTCTATCCCTATGGGCAATTTGAAATACCAGCGGGGCCGGGTTGCCCCGCTGGTAGGTTGTTGCTTATCGCAATTTGATATTCAACAGATGTTTCGCGGTATCTTCCGCATTGCGAGTAAGTTGGCGTTGCCATGCCCCGAAGCGGGGCGACCAGCGGAACCCGGAGTGTTTGAGTGTACCGATCATTCCCGCGTCGGGTTTTTCGTTGAACAGGATTTGCAGCCGATCTTCGGCGAAATTATAGCGGACGATTCCCCCGTCGAACGGCACGTCTTTATCCGTCTTTTCCGCCGTTACCGCCCGTCGCCCCCGGATTGCCGCGGCGAGTTCAGCCAATTTAAAAAACTTGTGCCGCTCGGTGTATATCGGACGTTTGCGACCTTTGTTGAGTTCCCGCACATAGTCGATTGCCCGCTGCATTAATTCTACCTCGCCTTTCCGGGCTATGGTCTCCAGCCGGTTGTATAGGTTAGTCGAACATAAATTCCAATCGACAAAACGGTCTATATCCTCCTTTACGCGCTCCCACGCTTCGGCGGTTTTCTGCTCCTGGGGTTTGGCCGCTTCGATGCGGCGGGCTGCTGCCGCCTGCACGCGCTCACGCCAGCTTTGAAACTCCGCAACGGCTGATTCGTATGAATTATTGGCTTTGCGGTTCCTCTCGGTGGGGAACCTCGCCGGGCCTGTAATTGCCGCACTCATTATCCGGGAATGTTTGGCGAAAAGGGTTGCTACCCACTCTTTGAATTTGGCAATATATTGCCCCTGCTCGTCCTGTGGGATTTCTTTCAGATCATCGAGCAGCAATTTTTCATATTCCCGGATATATTGCGCCGCACGTTTTTCGGGGTCGAAACTCGTTGCGGAAAATGCCCTGCGTGCGGCCTCCCAAAGTTCCGCCATGTTGGTTTCGTATTTCCATGTCAGCACTTCCCAGAATTTCATGTCGTTGTCATTATCAGAAATGACGGTGGCGTTTCCGAAACAGGGTTTTGATGCGATATGCGCATATTCCGTATAAAAAGCGTTTCCGCCTAACTTCTGGCCGCGCCACTCGAATTTCCAGACCCCATATTCGGGGTTTGCGATCTGCTGTACTGTTGCTGCACGGTGGCAGTTCTTCATGCTCAAAATTTCGTGCTTTTCCATGTCTTTGATTTTTTAAATTGGTTTTCTGTTGTTGTTTTATTGGGTTCCGATTCTTATTTTCTTGCGGTTTTCGTGGCGTCGGCGTTCTGTTGTGTCGTGTTTTCAGATTCTATCCCAGCGGCTAATCCTGCCCCTGATTCTTTCCGATCATTTTTCTGTATGTTCTTTTTGGTTGCCATGACTTTTTTTTTAATCATCCCGTGCGTAGCACCCACCGCCTGAACTTTCCGTACTCAAAACCCTGCGCCGTCCCACACTTGGAAGCGGGGTTGTTCAAAAAAATACGACCCGGTAAACACGGCTCCCGGAGGGACCTTTGCGGGGTGGAGATTTTTTTGAAGAATCCTGCTGTGCGCTGCGGCCGGGCCTGATCGTGTCCGATTTCAGCGGCAGGCCCGGCCGCAGCGAGGCGCTACCTTTGAGTACGGAAAGTTCAGGCGGTGGATGCTATGTACACCGATTTCTAAAAAAGAGGAATGGCAACAAAAAAGGGCGCAATACAGAAAACTCCCCCTGTCCCGCGCGAAGCGCGGGACACCGCTTCCCGGTTTTAGACTTCATTGCAATATGCTGCACATATATATTATAAAAGCCGCGCAATCAACGCGCGGCTTTTATTTTAAAAGTTCTTTTTGGATGTAGGGGATAACTTCTTCAATCTTTGAGGCCTTGATGTGATTTCTGCTATGCCTGCCATCGTTTCAAGGGTGTAAACTCGTCCGCCGCTCCAGGATGTCGATTTGGGTGCGGTTTTTAGTAGAGCCTTTTTAAATGCAGTATAGTCGATCCCCAAGATTTCGCATACGTCCTCTGGTGTCAGGACGTACTTTATTTTCTTGGCGTAACATATTGCACCTAAAAGTGTCAGCATATATTCCAGTCGGCATTGCCTGTTTAGCAATTTGATGAATTTTTTACGGTCAATTACGACATTATCGGTATTTTCTAACCCGTTCGTAGCACTGTTTTCCATAGCTTCTATCTCCTTTGTTTATGTGTTCTTCGATAAATTTCTTCACGGCAGACTTTCGGAAAAAGACACGATTTTGGATGATTACGGCTTCGATAAGTTTTTTCTTGCGATACTCGATTATTTGCTTTGTTCTGACATCGAGAATTTCGGCAAGCTGACGGTTTGGAATTAATGGATCATCCGCACCATCATTACCGCATTGTTTCAGCAATTTTATTGCGCTCCGGGTTTCCTGTATCAGATTCAGAATGAGGTCAAGCTGCCGAAACATTCGCTGTATATCTGCATCATTCATAAACTGCTAATATTTAATGGTTTTTCCGCTTTTGTGCTGTATATATTGCTGTACCTTCGGGCGGGGCATCAGCTTGCGAAATTCGGTTGCCGTGTGTCCCAGACGGAAGTAGTCGGATATATCCTTTTCCTGTTTGGTTCCGGGCAGCGGAAGTTCCAGACGGCCGACATTGTAGGCCCGAAGTTCCTGCTGTAATGCGAGGGCGTGCTTCTTGCCCGTTGCGTCCATATCATATAGCAGTACAATGTTTCGGAACCGCTGCGTCAGTTCTTCTATCTGTTTGTGCGGTATGCGGGCTGTTTCGCTGCCAAAACAGATCGCCGGGAATCCGTGCGCTGCCAGCGAAAGCACGTCCTTTTCTCCGCCTGTAATAATCAGCGTGTTACCCGCGACGGGTAGTTGCTCCAGTCCGAAACAGTAGTAACCGTTAAAGTTGCCTCCGAACAGAAACCGAGATTGCGATTTGGGACGGTAAATCTTTATCCCGCTCTGCCGGACATATCCGAACATGGGTTCGGACGGCGACGACCGAAGCGTAAAAGTGTGGCCCGAATTGCTGATGCCGCAATATTCCGCCAGCGATACGACCCCGTACCGATTGAGGGTTTCTGCGTCAATGCCGTATTGCTTCCAATGTGCTAACTCCTCTGCAGGAAAGGGTTGTCTCTGATATTTATAGGGTAAAGGTTCTTGGGGCTTTGGGGGTGGAGCTGGTGGTTTTGGTAAGATTCGGGGACTTGTAGTCGGCGAGGCATCCTCTATTCCCAGATTTAACTCACGGTCGATGATGCGGAGTATTTCGATAAAGTTCTCGGTATTTCGGCACGACAGGTTGTGGAGCGTTGCTACCAGGTCGAAGCAATCGCCGGAATAATCCTCGTTCCCGAAGTCCTTGTATTTGTAAATCCCGCGTTGGCTGTCGAAGTATAAACTACATGATGGGTGTGTGTCCTCATAAAAGGGGTTGCGGAACTTACGTCTGGTACTGATACCGTTTCCGAAGTAATGGCGAAATACATTTAGTCCACCGTTTGTCAGGGATAGGACCGTCTGCTTATCAATCATATTGCAATGTTTTTCGACTGCAATATTCGGAAACTTACGGATAAAAAAATAGGGGCAGAACCCGTTCTACCCCTAAAGATTTTTTGTAATCGCTTATTTGCCAGAGTTTAAATCTGTGATGTTTTTTAGATATGTCGATTTAAGCTGGTCTAATAGCGGTGTAGGGTTTCGCTTTCTGGCGGAAAGCTGGCTCCGCTTATCGAAAAGTTTTTTGAGTTTGATGTTGAAAAATTCCTCGAAGCAACGGACGAATCCTGTATATGATAATTCCAAACCGGGGTCTGCCCCGATTTTGGCACTATACCAAAGTGAATTGATAAGCTCCAGCAGTTCGTTTGCTTTTGTCAGCCAATGCAAAGGCGATACGTTGTTTTTCGCCGGAGACTTCTCGGACACCGAAAGGTTTTTAGAGCAAAGCGTAATCTCTATTGACAGCCAGGCCGTCAATGTTTGGGTTGTGTTTTTGGAGAATGAAGGGTTTTTTTCTTCGATTGAGAGTAATTGATGCAACTGCTCCAAAGCCCGTAATATTTTCAACGAGTTCGTTTCCTCGTCTTTTAATTCAAGGAGATGGGATAGCAGGATATTCCAGTAATTTAAGGTTTCTTTAAGGTTTAGTGGGGAATGTTTGCTGGTACACTCTATCTGTTCCGCAATATCTAAAAAGCGGAATTGAAATTCGGAGATATTCATAGTTAGTAATCTTTAAAGTTAAGGTTAAATAACTATGCCAAGAATATTTGCCGAAGATTGTGGACGAAAGTACAAAAATATGGTCAGAAATATATTCTAAAAAGGCATCTTTTGAAATGCCAAAGATCGTTTTTACTGGGTTAGTGTCAAATTAGTGTCAAAATAAAACAAAAACCCCGTTAGAGTTTCCTCTAACGGGGTTCCCAGTGCCCAGGACAGGAATCGAACCTGCACGCCTTGCGGCACACGCACCTGAAACGTGCGCGTCTACCTATTCCGCCACCTGGGCATTTCTGGAATTGCGGTGTGCAAAAGTAATACTTTTTTCTGAAACACCAACTCTTTTTTCAAAAAAAATCTACTTGCTGAAGAACTTGTGCTGAAACAGAAGCAGATAGACGACTGCCACCGAGATGTAGGCATCGGCCAGATTGAAGATCGCGCCGAAGAAATAGTTGTTGCTGTCGACCAGAAACCGCAGCAGGCGGGGTACGCCGTTCCATTGGAACAGCGGGAAATAGAACATGTCGACCACTTTGCCCATCATAAACCCGGCGTAGTGCCCCCCGAATTGAGCCTCCGTGTAGGGCGTCGATTCGGAGAAGATCAATCCGTAGAATGCGCTGTCGAGGATGTTGCCCATGGCGCCGGCGAAGATCAGCGCGAGGCCGACGATCACTCCCTTGGGCGTGTCTTGGCGTTTGGTGCAGAGGTGGTGCATCAGCCAGCCGATGAATCCGACCATGACGATCCGGAAGACGCCCAGCAGCAGCTTGCCCCAGTCGAAGCCTCCGCGCGAGGCGATGTGCATGCCGAAGGCCGCGCCGTTGTTCTCGATGAACCGCAGCTGGAACCAGTCGGGGAAGACGACGATCGACTCGTCGAGGTGCATATGGGTCTTGATCCAGATTTTGAGCGCCTGGTCTGCGATGAGCAGCAGCACGATGAGCAGCGATATTTTCTTGAAATTCATAATCGTAGTGGTATTCGGTTGCAAAAATAGTAAAAAAATCTCCTTTTTCGGAACTCCGGGGCGATTTTACCTCCCGGGTCATGCACTTTGGCGGAAAAATCATATCTTTGGAAAATCGAAATGTTTGACGATCTATGAAAAAATTGCTACTCCTCTGCGGGCTGTTGGCGGTATTTGCCTGTACGGAAGAGCCTGCGGACTCTGCCGGCGGCAATGGCGGACGGAAGGCCCGGGTGCTGGGTTCCCCGACTTCGCGGCTGGCGTTGCGGGGGAGTCTTTCCGTAAAGTTGTCGCCCGAAACGGCGCAGGCGGTTGCCGCTGCGCAGGCGCAGCTGCCCGCGACACGCAGCGGTGTCGCGACCCGTTCGGGTGTCGGCGGCATCGACGCAATCCTGCATGAAATCGACGCCGGGCGTTTCGAACGTGTCGTCGCATACAATCCCGAGTGGGAGGACGTTTACGAGCAGACGGGCATCAACCGCTGGTATACGATCGCGTTCGACGACGAAATTCAACTCTCCGAGGTCGGCGAGCGGCTGGCGGCGTTGCCCGGCGTTGCGGTCGTGGAGTACGGGATTGATCCCCGCTATATCCGTCCGATGAGCGAAGGCCCTGCCGTTCCGGCTTCCGAGGGCATGTTTCCCCGTGTGGGCGAGACCCGCGCCGCGAAGGCGATGAACGACCCGATGCTGCCTTTTCAGTGGAATTACGACAACCCGGGCGGAGGCCTCTTTCCGGATGTCGCCGTCAAGCCGGAGGCGGGGGCCGACATCGACCTGCTGGATGCCTGGCAGCTCTGCACGGGCAGCGAGGAGGTTATCGTCGCGGTGATCGACGAACCCGTGCAGACCACCCATCCCGACCTGCGGGCGAACATCTGGTCGAATCCGAAGAATTCGCAGGAACACGGCTACAATTTCTGGGACGACTCCCCCGAACTCGACTGGAAATCGGTCGGCGGGAATGACCGCAATCCGGAATACGCGGACCACGGAACGCATGTCGCAGGCGTCATCGCCGCCGTGAACAACAACGGCCGGGGCGTTTGCGGCATCGCCGGCGGGCGGAGCAACAGCGGCGGCGTGCGGATCATGTCGTGCCAGATCATGGGCAACAGCACGACCGGCGGCAAGGGAAACCCGACGGTCAAGGCCTTCGAATATGCCTGGACCAACGGTGCGATCATCGCCCAGAACAGTTGGGGATACAATCTCGAAACGGCGGACGGCACGAAGATCACCCCCGAGGAGTTCGAGCGGGAGTGGAAGAGCAATTATGGCATCATGCGCGACGCCATCGACACCTTTGTCCGCGGGGCGGGGACCCGGAACCCGAACTCCCCGTTGCAGGGCGGGCTTGTGATTTTCGCCGCCGGCAACGAGGGCGACGTTTACGGCGACGTCCGGATCTATCCGGCCGCCTACGATCCGGTGATCGCCGTCGGGGCGATGGACTGGAGTTTCCGCCCGGCCTATTATACCGACTACGGACCGTGGGTCGACATCGCGGCCCCGGGAGGCGACCGCTATTCCGGAAAGACGACGCGGACCGCTTCCGACGGGAGGACGGTCTTTTATAGCAATGCGCAGATTTTGAGCACGATCCTCTGCGACGATGCGATCGCTTATCAGGACGGACGCAAGGATGGCGGGATGTACGGCTACGGTTTTATGCAGGGGACTTCGATGGCGTGCCCGCACGTTTCGGGCGTTGCGGCCCTGGGGCTTGCTTACGCGGCGCAGAACGGAAAGAAATATACGCCGGCCGAATTCAAGGCCCTGCTATTGAGTTCCGTTTACGGCATCGACGACTGCTTCGCCGGCTCGAAGGACGGGGAGCTGGGTCCTATTGCCGATATGGCCGTCTATAAGAATAAAATGGGCGGAGGCTGTATCGACGCCCTGAAACTGCTGTTTGCCGTCAAGGGGACTCCCGCCGTCTATGTGAGGACCGGAGAGCCGGTGACCGTGGACTTCGCGCGTTATTTCGGGGGCGACCGGAGCCGGGTTGCGCTGACTGCCGCGTCGTTCGTATCGCCGGGCAACCTGGGGCTGTCCTCTTCGAAGGCGGAGTTCGACGGTACGAAGATCACTTTCGACTGTCCCGAACCGGGAACTTCCATGCTTCGGATAAGCGCGGTGTCGGGCGATACGGAGTTCGTGCGCGAATTCGCCGTCGTTTCCCGTGCCGGACTGGCCGCCAACGGCGGATGGCTTTGACCGGCTTTCCTCCCCGGTATGTCCTGCGGCGGTTCCGTGCGGAGCCGCCGTTTTTCTGCCTCTATTAATATATATAGGTAGTATCGGCTTTATCGGGTAAAATTGAAGATTTTTCAAAAAAAGATGCGCAAATATTTGCAGGTTCGGAAAAAGTCGCTACCTTTGCATCCGCGTTTGAGAAATACCGGTTCTTACAAATAAGTCGAGGGTTTACAATAAAGGAGCTTGAGATGGTTTTGTGTGCTGAATTTCAATAAGATGCAAAGTTCTTGAAAAAGTTTTTGGAGATTTGAAAAAGATTACTTATCTTTGCAGTCCCTTTCGCAAATGTCTCGCAAGAGGCCGCGGAAAAAAATCTTTAAAAAAGATTTGGTGGATTCAAAAATAACACTTATCTTTGCAATCCCTTTCGCAACCAAAATGCGAAGCTTTTTTAAACTGGTTCTTTGAATTACTGGTTATATTTTGAGAGAAAAATTGTAGTATTTATCTGTCAATTTCCTTTTGAAGGATAAACGAATAGTCAGGACTCTAACAATACATTATTTTTTACAATGGAGAGTTTGATCCTGGCTCAGGATGAACGCTAGCGGCAGGCCTAACACATGCAAGTCGAGGGGCAGCACGGTGTAGCAATACACTGG
>NZ_MNQF01000025.1:0-23661 GCF_001915285.1 Alistipes sp. 56_sp_Nov_56_25 | reverse complement strand
AATTCTTTTTGCGGACATCGGAAAGACGGTGCTTTTCGAGAAATTCGTCGAACAATGCGATCAATGTCGGTTTGGCCGTTTCTTCCGTGGCCGTTTCGATATTGTACTTTTGCGGATTGTAATATTGTTCCAATGCCTCTTTCAGCCACTCTTTCTGCGGCTCTGCCACCTGTCGGGATTGATAGGCTTTTTCGAGGTAGGACTTGAGTTTGCGGGCTTCATCGTTGTAATAGGAACGCATTTCGTCATCGCAAACAATTTTGCTTTTGACCTGTTCGGCCTTGTCGTCCCAAAGATTGGGGTTGATGGTGAGCCGGGTCGGTATTCTGTATCATAGCGTTTTACGCTCTTTTTGATGATGAGAGTTATTTTCATAGTACCCAGATTCCGGATTGACAGAGCAAAAATACGAAAAATTCCCCGCATTTTCCCCACATCTGCTAAAATATGTTCAATCTGAATTTATCTGGTAAAATGATTGAATATTTATATATTATTGATAATAAATAAAATAAATATAAATTTATTCATTCTTGCCTCTATTTAAGTTTAATAGAATTTAATATATTCAAATGCGGCTCCGGGTACTGAAAACGTCGCTTGGTCAATTGATCAGGCGACGTTTTGCTTTTGCCGGGGTGTGCATGAGGCGTGAAAAATGCCGGATGGCATTGCGGATGGGGACTTTCGTTTTCCTGCCGGCCGCATCCGGTTCGGACGGGAATCCGACTTCGCCGCCCGCCGCTTCGGCGATCGCCCGGCAGACGTGTCGGCTGCATCCATCGCCATTTCCGGGTTTTTCTTGCTCTTCCCGACACGGTATCCGGTTTCCTTTGCGGCTGTTGCGCCGTTGGTGAGCGGCATGTGCCCCGCCATGTCGTCCTTCGGTTCCGGATGGCGGCGATCCTGACTCCGTGAATAACCGTATTCTTGTTCCGCGTCGTGCGCTGTTCCCGTTTTCCTCTGTTTTGTGCGTCATGCTTCCTCTGCAAGCGCATGGCCGGACCCTCCTATGCTCCTTTCGGCTCTCGAAACTGTGCCCGGTGGTCGGGCCTTCCGCCGTTTCTGCGAATCTTTAGGTGACTTCAGGCGGTCTTTGATTTGCGGCTTCCTATCTTGCAACGCAGTTTCACTAAATTTTATTCTATGATGCACTTACCAGATTTAACCGGCATGTCCTGCCTTGCTTACATGGGGCAGGCCGTATTTGCGGGCGCGACCCGCAACAAAACCCTCCCTGATTTTATCTCCTGTTTCGCACGCCACGTCGGGGAGTGCGAACGGACGGGGCGGAACGGTTCGACTGCAAACTACCGGATGGCCTACCGTATGCTCGTCCGGTATGTGGGCGGAGGCAAGCTGCCTCCGGAACAGTTCACCGCCGAATGGCTCGAACATTACGAGCGGTGGCTTCTGGCGCGGGGTCTCGGGACCAATTCCGTCGTATTCCACATGCGCTCCCTGCGGGCCGTTTACAACCGGGCCGTCGAACAGGGGCTTTTCCCCGCTGCGGGCAGCAATCCTTTTCGCCGCAGGCTCATCAAACAGGTGGCGACCCGCAAGCGCGCCCTGCCGCGCGAGACGCTCCGGCGGATCGGCGGTGCCGACCTCTCGGCCTTGCATCCCAAATATGCGCTGGCGCGCGATCTTTTCATGTTCAGTTTCTACACCCGGGGCATGTCGTTCGTCGACATGATCTACCTGCGCAAAAGCGATGTCCGTGACGGAGTGCTGACCTACCGGCGCAAAAAAACAGGCCAGACGCTCTCCCTGCGCGTCGAAGCGCCCCTGCAAAAAATCATCGACCGCTACGACAGCGATTCTCCCTACGTGCTGCCCGTCTTGACCGCCGACGACAGCTACCGCGCCTATCGTCAGCAGCAGCGCGAGCTGAACAAATTCATCCGTAAAATCGGCGAGCTGCTGGGAATCTCCGAGCCGCTGACCTTTTACGTGGCCCGGCACTCGTGGGCGACGCTGGCCCGCGACTGCGGCACGCCGCTGACGGTGATCAGCGCCGGCATGGGGCATACCTCCGAGCGGACGACGCGCGTCTATCTTGCGCAGCTCGACCGCAGCGTCATCGACAAAGCCAATCGGAAAATCATCAATCTGTGAAGATCGGACCGATTCAGGCGATATTCGGATCAAATGGATACAAGGAAAAAACGGTGCGGATGACGGAAACAAGGCCCATTACTGTAAATAATGTGTCTTCGGGACATAAATGATTGCTATTTAAACAATTCCCATCGTCTGCGAAGGTAAGGTTATTTCTGATTATAACCAAATATTTTATATTAAAAAAATGCAAATAATTCGATAATAATCTGATTATTCGTGTTTTGCATATTCATCTCATTTTTCGGACCGGGTTGCGGACATAAAATCCGGTTTTTGGCTCTGCATCGTGTTCAAATATGTCTTTTTTAGCTGACTGTCATTGCTTTATGTAAACAAGACCCATTATTTACAGTAATGGGACTCGGGAGAATGGTGTACCGGTTGTATTAAAACAGATTACAAGTTGACACTCTCTCTTAAGATTTTGTGGGCGGTGAAGATTCTGCTCACATTGCGCAAGGCGGCGGAAGCCGGGGTTCCTCCCATGAAAAGCTCCGAATTGCTGGCGGCTTGCGTGGCTCCGCATGCGGATACCTATATGTATCGCCGCGCCCTGCGGGAGTTGGTTGCCAAGACCGACTTTGTGACCTGCGACATCCAGTCGAGCCGGACCACCTACGAGTGGAATCCCGATGTCCGCCCGAGCCTGTACGATCTGGTCATCCGGCTGGAGGGCGGCATCCACGAGACATCGAATGCTTTCTGGTCGTACGAGAACACCTACACGATGCAGCCTTTGCACAAGGTGAACAAACGGTACGACGCGCTGACGCGCGAATATCTCTCGAGCATCTACGTCGACGAACTCGACTCCCCGGCGCTGTCCGAACGGAGCAGGGCCAAATTGCCCCATATGAATTTACAAACGACAGAACATGCGGAACAACACACTTAATTAATAACCCGAAAAATGAAACGTCTCTACATTATTGCATTGTTCGTTTTCGCGAGCGGATTTGCTTCTGCCCAGGAAAACGGGAACCGGGATGCGCAGAACCGCATCGTACGGGGGCCTTATGAAACCAATCGCTTTTTCGATAATGTTTTCGTCGGAGTGGCCGGAGGTGTGAACCTTTATTTCGGTGAGAACGACTCCGAAGGAAAATTCGGGAAGCGCCTGGCTCCGGCGATGGACATCCATGTCGGCAAATGGTTCACGCCTTCGATCGGTGCGCGCGTCGGCTACGCGGGCTTGCAGGCCAAAGGCTGGACCTCTGCCGGAACGCTCTACGCCAAGAGCGCAGACGGCGGCCTGTTCCGGGAAAAATTCGGCGTGATGTACCTGCACGCCGACGCCATGTGGAACTTCTCGAACGCCGTGAGCGGCTACAAGGAGAGCCGTACGTGGAATTTCGTGCCTTTTGTCGGTGTCGGCTGGGCGCGCTCCTACGGCAACGACGCCCATGACAACGAGATCGGCTTCGATGCCGGCCTGCTGAACGTGGTGCGCCTGTGCAGCTCGCTCGACCTGACGCTCGAAGCCCGCTGCCTGCTCGTCAACCAGCGTTTCGACGGTGTGACCGGCGGCCGCACCGGCGAGGGAATGCTTTCGGTGACGGCCGGCCTGGCTTACAAGTTCAACCGCCGCGGCTTCGTGCGCGCCTCGAACGTGCAGCCGGTGGACGTTACGCCCTATCTCGACCGGATTCGGAATCTTGAGGAGAACAACACCGACCTTGCCTCGAAAAATTCCGTCCTGAACGACGAGAACGAGAAACTGCGCAACGCGCCCGCCAAGGTCGTCGTCGAACAGAAGGTCTCCGCATCGCCCGTGGTGCTCTTCTTCAGGATCGGCAAGGCCACGCTCGACAGCAAGGAGCTGACGAACCTCGAATTCTATGTCAGGAATGCCATGAAGCTCGACAGCGACAAGACCTTCACGCTGATCGGCTCGGCCGACAAGGATACCGGCAACCGGGAGCTGAACCAGCGTCTGAGCGAGCAGCGGATGGAGTATGTCTACGACCTGTTGAAAAACAAGTACGGCGTCGCTCCGGAGCGTCTGGTCAGGAAGGCCGAGGGTGATACGAACAACCGGTTCGCCGAGCCGGAACTGAACCGCGCCGTCATTGTGGAATAATTCAGCCGAATCATATACAAACGTCACATTCAACGAAAAAGAAGCCATGAATAAATTGTTAATGCCTTATGAGGCACCGGAGCTGTTTCTGATCTCCGTCCGCGTCGAAAAGGGGTTTGCTGTAAGCAGCGACATCGAGCCGGGAGAAGGCGGCGGTGAGCTGGGATACGACGAAACCTACTGATGAGATCGGATACCCGAAAACCAACATTCAAAACAGAGAATGCACGATGAAAAAATTATTGATTATAGCGACTCTTGCCGCAGTCGGCATGGGTGCATGCAGCAAGGATGACGGCGTTTCCGCTCCGGAGGACTTGCGGAAATATGTTCAGGTGACCATCCCCGAGAACGCGGCTTCCGGCGAAACCCGCACATCGGTTGACGGCACGACGACCTCCTGGGTCGCAGGCGACAAGGTCGCCGTATCTCTCTACAACGGTTCCACGACGGAGGTCTGCGAATTCACGGCCGACAGGACGGGCGCGACCACGACCTTCTCGGGCAGCGTGCCCGTCGGCAGCTACACGTGCGCCGCAGCCCACTATCCCTTCTGCGCCGCCACGTTCGACGCCGTAAACAAGACCTTCACGCATACGTGGGGCGATGCTTACTGCTCGACGGATCTGGCCGCCTACGACTTTATGTTCTCGACCGTGTACGAGACCCCGTTCGTGGTCGACGAGACAACGACTGTCCTGCCCATTGCGCTGACTTTCAGACCGCTGATGGCCCGTATCGGGATGAAGCTCGCTCTGGGCGCCAACGAGACCCCGAAATACGTCACCTTCACCACCGACGACAACGTGCTGCCGACGGCCGGTACGGTCAATGCCGACGGAACTTTCTCCGCTTCGGCCCTGACCAACTCGCTCACCGTGGAGACCGACCGGAAGGAGTTCACCGTGGGCCTGCTGCCCGTCGGCGTCGCTTCGAAAATGAGCGTACATGTTACGACCACCGACGGCATGACCTATTCGGACAAATCGTTCCAGCTGGCCGGTCTGAAGCGCAATACCCACTATACGATGAATGTTCCCTGCCGAACGAAACGCTTTATGCTTACGGTTCCCGATGGTGTAAACTCGAAATACGGTACGGGTACCTATAAAAATAATGAATTTTACTCCGTCGATCCCGCCACTGACCCGACGGGTATTTTCAAGGACTGGTATTTCTATCGTGCCGAATTGAAGAATACGACAAACACCGCCAGAGGTGATAAACTTAAAGGGAAGAACCGGATCCAGTTGCAGGTCGCTCTGGGGGGCAATAACTCTAATAACGGCGCATTTGTGACGGCTCCGATCCAGTGCGACGGAACCAAGACAGTAACGGTATCTTTTACGGCGGCGACCAACAGAGCAATAAGCGCTAACTATTGGATCGGTGTAACGGATAACGGTCCGATTACATCGGACTGGCTCAGGGACATCAATAAGATTAGCCCTCATGCCGAGGGTTTGATTCCGAGGTCCGATAATGTCTCCCACTCCCATACCTTTACGGTCACCAACGGTCAGCGGATCATGGTGAAAGTTTCTAATACGTTGGGTGAGCATCACTTGGAGTTTGCCGACTTTACCTATACGGTCGAATAGATCTTGGCACGGCAAAATACATACGATCGGGACGGATGCAACAGCCGTCCCGATTTATATATAACCATATCCAGTATGAAAGCAGTTTATACAAAACCGGAACTGGAGGTCTTCGCAGTTGCGGTGGAAGCCGGGTTTGCAATCTCGCAGCCCGACGGGGGTGAGTTGGGTCCGACTTCGGAGGACTATTCGGATAACGGGGATTTAACCTATTGAAAATCAAAAAATATGAAATACAGTTCTGTTTTCCGCTTGTCGCTGCTGGCGCTTCTGCTGGCGGGATGCGGGGAGGACGATGCCGGAACGACGGCATGGACCCGCCCCGAAGAACCGGCAGCGGCGGGAAATCCCGTCGTTTGCCGCCTTTCGATCGACGACGGCGACGAGTCGCCGGAGGCTGAAACCCGTACGGCATACGGCCCGCTGACGAACGGCTCCTGGCCGATCTACTGGCGCAGCGGCGATCGGGTGGAGGTCATCTCTCCGCAGACGACTCCGCAGCGGGCGACGGTCGAGGTCCGCGTCTCCGGGGCGACCGAAAGCGAGGCCGATTTGAGCGATACCGGGATGGTCTGGGGCGAAGGGCTGCACGACTTTTACGCCTTCTATCCCTCCGGGGCGATCCGGGCCAATGCTGGTTCGATCGTCGTGGCGGCGGTCCCTGCCGTCCAGACCTGCAACAACGGGGAGTGCAACATGCAGTATGCCTGCATGTCGGCCTGCGCCGAGGATGTGGCCCAAGGCGAGGTGGTTTCGTTTGCATTCCGTCCGCTGATGACCACGGTAGCCGTGTCCGTGGGATTTTCCGAGACGGTCGAGGTGCAGAAACTCGTCCTTTCGAGCGCGAACGACGCCGTGGCCGGACAGTTTACCCACGACATCGCCGCCAACGTCAGCACGGTCGATCCCGACAGGCGTTCCAACGTGCTGGCGCTCCATCTGACGACGGGCGATGCGCCCTATATCCGGATCAATGCCGGCTCGAAAATCGTGGTGACGGCCTTTATGCTGCCGCAGGACATCCGCGGCCTGACGCTGACGGCCGTTACGACCCAAGGGCGGACTTACAGCTACACCACGCCGGCGACGCTCCGGGCCGGACACCGCTATTCGTTCTCGGTCGGCGACATGCCGGCCCAGGCCCAGCACATTGCCTCGGACCGGTCCGACTGGATGAAATACCTGCCCGATAACGCTTTCCTCTCGCAGATCTCCATTCCCGGATCGCACGACGCCTGCGCGATCTACGGCTCGCACTACGAATATAAGAGCGGTATGCCGCAAGAGAGATACCATTTCAAATGGCTGCTTTCCTGGTTAGGCAACACCAACACAACGAAAGTCACCAAGGCGCAGGAACTTTCCATCGAGGAGCAGCTGGCGGCGGGCGTCCGCATGTTCGACCTGCGTCCCTGCGCGTCTTCGGCTTCCGTAAAGGACCTTCCGATTCATCACGGCATCTCCGTGCTGGGCGATCCGGCCCGCGGCGGTTATACGCCGGGCGCGTCCGGTCGGCAGGAGCTGTCGCCCTTCCTGCTTTCGCAGGTGCTCGACCGCTTCGTGCGTTTCCTGGAGGAGCATCCGGGCGAGACGCTGCTCGTGCATATGAAATATGAGAACACCTCCACCAACGCCAATAAAAGAGGGTGGAACAAGAGTGTCGTGAGCTACATCAAGTCCCGTTGCAACGGCCGTATCGCCGACTTCACGCCGCGGATGACGCTCGCCGACGCCCGGGGCAAGATCCTGTTCGTCATCCGCGAAGATTATAAATCGGACAATGGCGGGGAGTATCTCGGGGCCTATCTGAACTGGACGAACGATAAGGTGGTCTTCGAGACCTCGCTCCACGGCAACACCGGCGAGGCGGCTCCGATCAAGGTCAACGACCTCTACAACATCAAGAACGGGGCTTCGGACGGCGTGAGCAAGTATGCGGCCATCGACGAGTGCATCGCCTACACCTACAATGCGACGGACGTCGCGCGCTGGTGTATGAACTACGTGAGCTGCTATGACAGAGACCATTGCAGCGTGACGGGGCTTGGCATCCTCGGGGCTTTGGGCGACTATGACTATTGCGCCAACCGCTACAACCGCTATACGGCGGACAAGCTGAACCGGCCCGATTTCCGCGGAAACGCCGGCATCGTGCTGATGGATTTCGCGGGGGCTTCGAACGCCACGATGACCTACGGCCAGACCTATTCGAACATGGCGGTTTACGGCGACGACCTGGTGGAGGCCGTCATCGGCGCCAACAACAAGTGGGACCTGCGCCGCAACGAATAGGCGGTGTCTGCCGCAAAAAAAGAAGCGTCCGGTTGGCCGGGCGCTTTTTTTGCGTGTGTGCGGCGTGTCAGCAGTCGGTGAAGAGGTTGAGCTGGTGCAGCAGCGTGAAGGCGAAGAAGCACCCGATGATCAGGCACATCACCGCGAGCAGCGCGTTGAGCACCCGCGGCGAGGGTTTCGTGGGCCGCCCGGCGTTGTCGCGGATGTATTCGCGGAAGAAGAGGTACAGCGCCGGGACGATGCTGCATGCCAGCAGGTAATCCTCCGGAATGCCGAAGAAGTAGACCTTCGAAAGTCCGATCAGCGCCCAGTGGCAGAGGAACATCGCCAGCACGATGTTGACTCTCTCCGAAAAGGCCAGCATCAGCCCGATCGTGAAGACCGCCACCGAGCAGGGCATCACCGGCGAGGTGATCATCGGGAAGGTGCGGCCCAGCAGGAGCGAGAACAGCGGGTAGACGAGCGGCATGGCGAACAGCAGCGCGGCGAACGCCTTGTGGTTGCCCGTGCGTTGCAGCGAGGCGTGCCCGACCGCCAGGTCGTAGACCCAGATGCACCCCATGATGGCCCAGAACAGCGCCAGCAGGTCGTGGTGTTCGCGCGGCTCGCAGCAGACGAGGTAATAGACCCCGGCGATCCAGAAGTTCAGGAGCGCCATGAACACCTTCATCGCGATCCGCACGGCGGGCGAGGGGCGGAAGTAGAGCAGCAGGGTCAGGACGACGGCCGCCAGCGTCAGCGCGAGCTGTGCGGGCCATGTCGCGGCGTTGTAGGAAGCGATGGTATTCCAGAAAGTCTCCATGCGGAAGGTTTATTTCACGTTTTTTCTGCGCCGCGTGAGCGAGAACGCCCGGCGGTTGAAGACGAAGATCGGCAGCGTGGCTCCGGCGGCCAGCAGGGCGATGACGCTCAACGACACGGTGGCGTTGAGGAAGAACAGCTGCATGTACTGCATGCCCTGGCCCGGGTCGTTGAGCGACTGGAGGAACATGATGAGCGAGAAGACCGTCTTGTAGGCGTAGATGCCCGGAACCATCGGCAGCAGCGCCGGGATGTAAAGCGCCGTCATCGGGCAGCGGATGGCCTTGCCCAGCCAGAGGCTTCCGAAGCCGATGGCCGTTGCGGCGCAGAGCGACGCCGTGGCGATGTCCATGCCGGCGCAGTTCATCAGGCAGAACCGCAGGGCGTGTCCCACGGCGGCCAGCAGGGCGATGCGCGGGAAGGCGCGCATCGGGGGATCGGAGACGGCGCCGAAGCCGACGGCCGCCACGGCCGCGAAAAACCCGTCGAGAAGAATGTCCGCAGCGATCATAGCAGGCTGTTTTTAACCATTAGCAAAGTCGCCGAAAGCCCGATGGCGATGCAGATGATCAGCAGCAGGGCGTTGATCAGCCGGCTGAACCCGATCAGGATGTGGCCTTCGACGATGTCGATCACGCCGTTGATCAGCGGCACGCCCGGCACGAGGTACAGTACGCTCGTGGCGAGGGCCGTCTCCGCCGTGCAGTCGAAGCGCAGGGCCGCTGAGGCGCACAGCGAGGCCATGAAGGCCGAGATGATGAAGATCAGGAAGTGGTTGACGCCGTGCGCCTGCATCCGCTGCCGGGCGGCGAACCCCACGAGCGTGGCGGTGAAGACGATGCCCGCGGCTGTCCAGTCGCCGCCGAAAAGACGGCAGAACGAGGCGTTGGCCAGTCCGACGGTCACCAGCACGAAGATCGGGTCGATGCGCGGTTTGTCGATCAGCTCCCCGTAGCGCCGGCGGATTTCGTCCAGGGGGAGCCGGTCGTCGAGGGCATCCCAGCTCAGGGCGCTCAGGTCGGAGTTGCGTTCGAAACTGATCGGCAGGGCGGGAATCTTCACCACGCGGGTGACGGCTTCGCCCGTCGCGTCGTCGCGGACCGTGAGGATCGTGCTTTTCTGGAAACTCGACAGCTGAATGTCGACTCCCTGCGACTGTCCGATACGCTGCGAATTGCGGATCACACGCGAGGTGTGGACGCCGGATGCGAGCAGGTAGGTCGCGTAGTCCGCAATGAAATCGAGGATTTCGGTCAGTTCTTGTCTGGTTTTCATAACGGCTGCAAAAATAGTTCATTTCCTCCAAACGGCCCGTCTCCGGGCCTGAAAAATTTGCCCGGCGCGTGATTTTGCGGCCGGCCTGCGTCGCTGTCCGCCCCCTCGCTGCGGGGCTGCCGGATGGTTTCGGGGACAAAGCGGGGCTTTTTTAGGCGGAACGGATAAATTTTTCTACCTTTGCTTCCCGGTATGGAAGCATCTTTCAAAAAGTCATACGCCTCGCTGGGGGCCGACAGGCTGGTCCTTCTGTGGCTCGGGGTGTGGTGGATTGCAAACCTCGTGCAGGCCGGCTTTACGGAGCTTGCCAACGACGAGGCCTACTACCATATGTTCGCCGAACGGCTCGCATGGGGGTATTTCGACCATCCGCCCGTGACGGCGCTGCTGGTCTGGGCCGGAGAGCGTCTCTTCGGCGGGGAGCTGGGCGTGCGGTTTTTCTTCACCGTGCTGCAACCCCTCTACCTCTGGATTCTGTGGCGTCTGATCCGCCCGGCGGATGCCGGTCGCCGCGACGCCGCGCTGTTCGTCGTGGTGTCGGCCGCGACGCTGATGCTCCAGCTCTACGGCTTCATCGCCGTGCCCGACGGGCCGCTGATGTTCACCACGGCGTTGTTTCTGCTGACTTTCAAATGGTTTTCCGAAAACCGCCGCCGGGCGTGGTTGTGGATGGGTATTGCCATGGCGCTGATGGCTTACAGCAAATACCACGGCGCGCTGGTGGTTCTTTTCGCGCTGGCCGCCAACCCGCGGCAGCTGCTGCGTCCTGCCCTGTATTCAAGCGGCGCGGTGGCGCTGCTGCTGCTCGTGCCGCACCTCGTGTGGCAGTACGAGCACGACTGGGCGTCGTTCGCCTACCACCTTTCGGGCCGCAACTCGGTCTTCAGACCCGGCTACGTCGTCGAATTCCTGGCCAACGTGCTGGTGGTCTTCAATCCTTTCTTCGTGCCGCTTTACGTGCAGGCATGGCGGAAGGTGAAGCCGCAGACCCCCGTCGGGCGGGCGCTGAAGTTCCTGCCCGTGGCCTTTATTGTCTTTTTCATGCTCTCGTCGCTGCGCGGTTACGTCCAGCCCCAGTGGGTGATCGTCTCCTGCTTCGGACTGGTCTGCGTGTTGTTCGCCTATGCGCGGCGGCATCCCCGCACGCGCCGTTACGTGATGCGGGCCGGGGGCGTGACCGTCGGACTGATCGTCCTGGCGCGGCTGGTGATGATCTTCAACCCGCTGGGCATCCGTTTCGAGGTGTTCAACAATCCGGAGAGCTACGCAGCCATCGCCGCCGAGGCCGACGGCCGTCCGGTGGTTTTCCGCTACGGTTACGCCGTTGCGGCCAAATATGCGTTCTATACGGGCGGCGAGGCCTACTGCCAGCCCAATATCCGTTACCGTACGCATCAGTGGCAGTTCCGCGACGACGATTCGCAGTTCATCGGCCGCGAAGTGCTCGTCGAATGCCCGGACGGGACCGTCTCGGACAGCACCCGGCAGGTGCGGACCCTCACGATGGCCAACGGCCGGAGTTTCACCTGGTTCGTCGATCCGGCTTTCCACCCCGTACGGTTGGTGGACATCGCCTTTACGGGCCTGCCCGGGCGGGTGGCCGCGGGCGAGACGCTGCGCCTCGAACTGCGCATCAGGAATCCCTATCCCTATGCGATCCGCGTGGGTGCGGACGACACGCAGCTGGTGATGCTGTGGAAACACGGGCGTTTCCGGGTCGACGAGTTCCCCACCGGCGAGACCTTCACGATTCCGGCCGACAGCGAACTGACGCGCGGGGTGACCTTCACCGTTCTGCCGCAGCTGGCCGGCGAGACTTTCGACGTGGGGTTTGCGCTGCGCCGGGAGGGTTATACGAATTGGTTTAACGGAAAATCCGTCCCGACGGAGGTCGGAAATTTATGATAGAACAGTTTTTCAAATTCTGCGTTGTCGGCGGCTCGGGCGTCTTCGTCGATTTCGGCATCACCTATCTCTGCAAGGAGTGGCTGAAGCTGAACAAATATGTGGCCAATTCGCTGGGGTTCCTCTGCGCCTCGACTTCGAACTACATTCTCAACCGCATCTGGACGTTCCAGAACGAAAATCCCGACATCACGGGCCAGTACCTTCGGTTCCTGGGCATCGCGGCTGTCGGGCTGGTGATCAACAACGCCACCATCTACGTCCTGCACGGCCGTTTCCGCCTGAATTTCTACCTGGCGAAACTCTTTGCCATCGGCGTGGTGACGTTCTGGAATTTCTTTATGAATTATTTCTTCACCTTCTGACCGGGCTGTCTTTCCGGCCCCGCATTATTTGCGTTTGCGGATACGGCGGAAGGGGAGTTTCAGCACTCCGAAGAACGCCTCCCCGAAGATTCCTCCCGACATCTTCGACGTTCCCTCGCGGCGTTCGACGAAGATGATCGACACCTCCTTGAGCCGCATTCCCAGCCGCCAGGCCGAGTATTTCATCTCGATCTGGAACCCGTAGCCCTTCATGCGGACGGCGTCGAGGTCGATCGTCTCCAGCGCCCGGCGCGAGTAGCAGACGAATCCCGCGGTGGCGTCGCGCAGCGGCATGCGCGTGACGATACGCACGTACATCGAGGCGAAGTAGGACATCAGAAGGCGCGACATGGGCCAGTTGACCACGTTGACGCCCTGCACGTAGCGCGAACCGACCACCACGTCGTTGCCCTCGGCGGCGGCGCGATAGAGGCGCACCAGATCGTCGGGGTTGTGCGAAAAGTCGCAGTCCATCTCGCAGATGTAGTCGAATCCGTTCTCCAGTCCCCAGCGGAATCCCGCGAGGTAGGCCGTGCCCAGGCCCAGTTTCCCGGCCCGTTCCATGAGGTGGAGCCTCTCCGGGAACTCCTTCCGGCGCTCCTTGACGATCGCGGCCGTGCCGTCGGGCGAACCGTCGTCGATGACGAGTATCTCGAAGGGTTCGGGCAGCGAGAAGACCTTGTCGATCATCGCCGAAATGTTCTCTTTTTCGTTATAGGTCGGAATGATTACCAGTTTGCGCATGGCGGATGTCGTATCTTTTGGAATTACAAAGATAATATTATTTTGCAAATCGCAGCTATTTTGTGCGCCGTTTCAGGGCGCGGCCCGTTGCGGGGTAAAAGTACGCTTTTTTCCGCAGACTGCCGCAACGTTTCCGTTAAAAAGGTTATCTTTGTGCTGAAATGAAACTTGAGGTGCGACAGGTGACCGAGGTCACCGATTCGCTGCTCGAAGCGTTCGGGCGGCTGATGCCGCAGCTTTCGCCGCGGCTGGAGGCCCCTTCCGGGGAGCGGCTGCGGGCAGTGGCGGCGAACCCTTCGGCAGCGCTTTTCACCGCGGAGTCCGGCGGCGCTGTCGTCGGGGCGCTGACCCTGGTGTGGTACGACGTGCCGTCGGGGCGCAAGGCGTGGATCGAGGATGTGGTGGTCGACGCCGCGGCCCGGGGATTCGGGGCGGGCGAGGCGCTCGTGCGCGCGGCGCAGGCGCATGCCGCCGCGGTCGGCGCCGGGAAGGTGATGCTCACCTCCAACCCTTCGCGCGGGGCTGCGCGCAGACTGTACGCAAAAATGGGATTCAAGGAGGCGGAAACCACGGTTTTTGCCTGTAAAACAGATACGGAATGAAAAAAATCGTGAAGATCGCGGTTATAGCCGTGGTCGTTATCCTGGCTATCGCCCTGATCGCGCCGGCCGCGCTCCGGGGCAAGATCGCCGACATCGTGAAGCGCGAGGCCAATGCCATGCTCGCCGCCCGGCTGGATTTCGAGAAACTCGACATCAGCCTGCTGCGCCATTTCCCCAACGCTTCGGTGGAACTGAAGGGGCTGACGCTGGTGGGCGTCGACCGTTTCGAAGGCGATACGATCGTCGCCGCACGGCGTATTTCTGTGGTCGTCAATCTGATGTCGCTTTTCGGCGACAGCGGATTCGAGGTGACGAAGGTCATCCTCGCCTCGCCGGCGGTGCATACGCACAAACTCGCCGACGGAGCCGTCAGCTGGGACGTGATGAAACCCTCGGAGGCTCCCGCGGAGGAGGTTCCCGCAGAGGAGCCCGCGCCGTCGTCGTTCCGGCTTTCGGTCCGCGACTTCCGCATTTCCGATGCGGCGATCCGCTACGAGGACGATTCGACGAACATGCGGTTCTCGACCGCGCCTCTCTCGCTGCGTCTCCGGGGCAACATGTCGGCCGACCGCACCGACCTCGACCTGCGGCTGACGGCCGCCGCCATGCGTTTCGTGTCGGGCGGCATTCCGCTGTTGAGCGACGCCGAGGCGGAGCTTGTCGCCGTGATCGACGCCGACCTTGCGAACAACCGCTTCACCTTCTCGCGCAATACGCTGCGCCTGAACGCCATTTCGGTCGGTCTCGACGGCTGGGTCGAACTGGACGGCGACGCCGTGGCCATGGACCTCAAGGCCGGCTGCGACAAGGTGCAGTTCAAGGACGTGCTGTCGCTGATCCCGGCCTTCTACACCCGTGAGTTCAAGAACCTCACGGCGGGCGGTGAACTGTCGATGGAACTCTGGGCCCGGGGCGAAATGCGCGGCCCGGCGCTTCCGGCCTTCGAACTGAAAACCGAGGTCCGCAACGGCAGTTTCCAGTACTCCTCGCTGCCCAAGGCCGTGACGGACATCAATATCGCCGCCAGGGTCTCGAACCCCGGATCGGTGATGGACAAGACGGTCGTGGATCTCTCGAAATTCGGGCTTCGGATGGCCGGAAATTCCGTTGCGGCGACCTTCTACGCCACGAATCTCGTCAGCGACCCCGTTTTCCGGGCTTCGGCCGACGGACGGGTCGACCTGGGAGCCGTGAAGGAGGTCTATCCGCTGGAAAAGGGCGTCGACCTGGGCGGTCTGATCACTGCGGACCTAAAACTTTCGGGCCGCATGTCCGACATCGAGAAGAACCGCTACGAACGGTTGGGCGCGCAGGGAACCTTCGTCGTCGAAGGGGTGGGGCTGACGCTTCCCAACCTCCCGGCGGTCCGTATCCGCCGCGCTGCGGCCACCGTCACGCCCGCCGCGATGACGCTCGGGGAGTTCGGCCTGACGGTCGGCAGGAGCGACCTTTCGGCCAACGGCCAGCTGACCGGTTACATCGGTTACCTGCTGCGGGACGACGTGCTTTCGGGGCGCCTCTACGTGAAATCGGAGCTGCTCGACCTGAACGAGATCATGGACGCCATGCCCTCGGCGGAAGGCGGGGCTGCGGACGAAGAGGCTCCGGCGGAACCGGTGCGGGCCATCGAGGTCCCGCGCAACCTGAACCTCTCGCTCAACACCGATCTGCGAAAGGTGCTTTTCGAAAAGATGACGATCGGCGACATCTCGGGCGAGATGCGCGTTGCCGGCGGCGTGCTGTCGCTCGAACGGCTCGCGATGGGCGTCTTCGGCGGCAGGGCCACCGCTTCGGGCAGCTACTCGACGGCCGCCGATCCGGCGCGTCCGGTCCTGAAACTCGATGCCGCCGTTTCGGGCGCTTCGTTCCGGAAGACCTTCGAGGAGCTGGAGATGGTGCAGCAACTCGTGCCGATCTTCGCCAAGACGGGCGGCGACTATTCGCTGTCGCTCGACCTCGGCACGTCGCTCGACGCCGCCATGTCTCCCGACCTGCGGTCGCTCAACGCTGCGGGCGAGATCAAGTCGGCCAATATCCATGTGCAGAATATCGAGGCGTTCGATGCCCTGGCCAAGGCGCTGGGCAACGACGACCTGCGGAAAATCGAGGCCCGGGATGTCGCCATTCGTTTCTCCATTAAGGACGGGCGCATCACCACGCAGCCCTTCGATCTGAAGATGGGCGGCGTGAACATCAACCTCGCGGGTTCGACGGGGCTTGACCAGACCATCGACTACAAGGCCCGGGTGGCCGTTCCGGGCGGGAAGACGCTCCAGTCGGTCGGCGTGAACATCGGCGGCACGTTCTCCTCGCCGAAGATCACCCTCGGGATCAGGGAGGCCGCCGAGGAGGCCGTGAAGAACGTCGTCGACGAGCAGATACAGAAACTCACGGGCAGCGAGTCGCTCTCGGAAGAGATCGCCAAACAGGCTGAAAACCTCCGCGCCGAGGCGAAGCGCGCCGGCGAGAAACTCATCGCCGCCGCGCAGGAACAGCGCGCGAAACTCGTCGAAGCCGCGGCTTCGAAGGGGGCTTTGGCCAGGATCGCCGCCGAGAAGGGCGGGGATAAGCTGGTGCAGGAGGCCGAGAAGCAGGCTGCCAACCTCGAAGCCGAGGCCGAGCGGCAGATCGAGAAACTCACGTCGAAAAAGGAGTAATCGGAATGCTTGCAATATTCGCCGTCATCATCGGAGGCATTGTGACGGGGCGCCTGCTTGTCGGCTGGCGCCTCGCCTTCGTACAACGTCTCATCACCTTCATTATCTGGGCGCTGTTGTTCCTGCTGGGCGTCGAGGTCGGTTCCGATCCGGCGGTCGTCGGCTCTCTGGCGACGCTCGGGGCGGCCGCCTTTGCGATCTTCGCGCTGTCCGTTGCGGGGAGCGTCTTCGCTGCGTGGTTGCTGTGGCGGCGTATTCGCGGCCGCGCCGTGTCTGCGGACGAAGGCGGAGATGCGGACGAAGCTCCCGTTTCCGCGTGGACGGCCCTGAAAGGGAGTCTGGTGATCGTCGCCTTTTTCGTCGCGGGGTGCGTCGCGGGGCTTTTTGCGCCGTTCGACATGACCGGTTCGCGCATGAGCGCCTATGTGCTTTACGCGCTGATGTTCTGCGTCGGCGTGACGCTGGGCAACGACCGCACCCTTGCGGAGCGAGTCCGGCGGCTCGATCCGCGGCTGGCGCTGCTGCCCGTCGCCACGGCCGTAGGCACGCTGGCCGGTGCGGCCCTCGCCGCGCCGCTGCTCGGCGGCTGGTCGCTGACCGACTCGCTGGCCGTGGGCGCGGGATTCGGCTACTATTCGCTTTCGAGCATCTTCATCGCCGACCTCCGGGGACCGGAGCTGGCGACGATCGCCCTGCTGTGCAACGTCATGCGTGAAATCTTCACCCTGCTGGCCGCACCGCTCGTGGCGCGCTGGTGCGGACCTCTGGCCGCCGTGTCGATCGGCGGCGCGACGACCTTCGACACCACGCTGCCCGTCATCACGCAGGCCGCCGGGCGGCCCTATGCCGTGGTTTCGATCTTCCACGGCTGTGCTCTCGATTTCAGCGTCCCGTTTCTGGTGACGTTTTTCTGTACGATCTGATTTGCACTTCCGTGCGGGATATTGGCACCTTTTGGTGGCAAAAGTTGCCAATGGACCGCGTCTTTGCCGCGATTGTTTGCCGCTTTTGATGGCAAAAGCGGCGCAAAACCATCCGCATGTCGCTTTCGCGGGAACGACATTTGGCTGTGCTAAAACGGGCGCCTGACGCGGGTTTGCAAGCAAACCGGCCCCGTTTTTTAACGCTTCGCCTTCATGTCGTTCTTCTTCCGCTGCAAGCGATAATGCGGAACACTTCCCGCCGCGAAACGCGACGAATAACCCCTGTGTATAGCCATATTTATCTCTTTATATAGCTTTGCAGCGCCTCGACGTAATCGGCGAAGGCGTCGCGCCCGGCGTCGGTGATGCGGCACACCGTGCAGGGAATCTTGCGGCGGAAGGTCTTCTCGACTTCGATGTAACCGGCTTTTGCGAGTTTGTCCAGCTGCACCGAGAGATTTCCGGCGGTGGCTCCGGTCTGCTGCCGGATGAAGACGAAGTCGGCGCTTTCGACCCCGATGAGGATCGAAACGACGGCCAGCCTCAATTCGGAGTGCAACAGGGGATTCAGCTCTTTGAACATCGCGTTATCGGGCAGGGTGGTTCGACTTGTAGTTGAGGATATGCTCCGGAACGATCATCATCACCACGAATCCGGCGATGAAAAGCAGCGGCTGCCACATGTTGCCGGCGATCAGCGTGAACGGAGCGAGGATGATGGCCGCGACGCCCCCGACGGCGGTGGGCGTGAAGCGGATGATCAGCCCCGTCACGGTGGTTCCCATGCCCATGATGAGCAGAATGATGAAGAGTATCGGCAGGCGCATGGGCGTGAAGAGCGCCAGCATGCTGACGAACCACGCCGAAAGACCCATTACCGTCCAGACGTTCCCGATCACGCGGTCGACGAACGTGCGCACCTCGCCTTCGGGCTTCTTCTCGCGCGAAACCCACATCAGCAGCCAGCCCAGCAGGGGCAGCATCAGCCAGAGGTAGTTCCAGCGCGGGTTTTGGAAATAGAGGACTGCGCCCCAGACGGCGAGCGTCGTCAGTACGGTGGCGTAGCCCCATGCCAGCAGCGGACGGCCCGAGTTGCGGACCATGCGGCTGCGGGTGTTTTCGATCATGCGGCCGATTAGCGCCAGGCTTTCGGCGGCTTCGAGTTTACGGTCTTCCATTGTGTTATCGGTTTTCCGAAGCTTCTGCGGCGTCGCGTTTGACTTGTCGTTTGAGTGCGTATCCCGAACCTGCGAGCCCGACGAGGACCGCCACGGCGAACTGAATTAGGTTGCCGTCCGGGTTGACATTGATCCACGATTCGCGGATGATGCCGAAGGCAACCGGCAATAGGAAGCACGAAACGTAATACATATATTTGTTGTGAATCACCGTTCCCGAGATGAAAAGTCCTGCGCTGATCAGCAGCAGGACCGGGAACAGCGGATCGACAGGCCATTCCCGCTCCATGCAGATCACGAAGGTAGAAAAGGCGGCCAGACCTGCTATGCATCCCCATACCTGTTCCAGCAGGCGGTCGGTGTAGCTTTTGACCTGCGTAGCACGGCGGCGGTTGTACCACCACGTAGCGGCCCATCCGGCGGCCAGTGCGGGCAGCCACAGCCATTGCCAGGCGCGACTTTCGGTGAAGGTCAGCAGGAGGAAAATCCCGACGGCGGTTGCGGCGAGCAGGTATCCCCATAGGATGAAGAGGTTGCTGCTGCCCGACGAAAGGTTGCGGCGCGTGTCGCGGATCATGCGCTGGATGAGTTCGATGCTTTGGTCGGCGTTGAAGTTTTTGTTGTCCATCGTTTCGTTTTTTTCAGCGGTTGCGGTAATTGCATTCGTCGTCGCAGTCGAACAGATACCAGGCGAGCGACAGGGCGATGTTCAGCCCCCATCCGGCGATGACCCACAGCACCCACCAGTAGTGGGGCGAGGTTTGCCAGTTGACGAAGGCGAGAAAGGCGCAGACCACGACGCAGGTGGTCAGGCGGCGGATGAACCAGCGCGCGAAAAGGCGGCGTTTGTCGGTGCGGGCGGGAGTGATTTCCATGGCTTTTTCCGGTTGTGAGCGGCTGCTCGGTTTGTAAATTCATTACAAATATAAAGTAGTTTATAAAATAAACCAAATTTCGAGCCGGAAATTTTTCGGAAAAAGCGAATACCTATATCTATTGAGCGGGAAGTGTTTATTGAGCGGGAAGATGCCTGTCGGGAGGAGGCAGAATCGGACCCTTCGAAAAGAGTCCGGTTTCGCGGCGGGGCGCTCCCTGCGGGCAGGCGGTTGTGGGGGGCCGAACCTGCCCGGGCCTACTTGTTTTCGGCGGTCAGCACCAAGTCCATCCATTCGGGGTGGCGGCGGATATAGGTCGCGACGAACGGGCATTGGGGGACGACCTTGAGCTTCTTTCTGCGGATGTCCTCCAGCACGCCCTGCACCAGCTCCTTGCCGATGCCCCGACCTTCGTACTTCGGGGGAACTTCGGTGTGCGTCAGTACGATAAGTCCGTGTCCCAAAACGTATTCGGCCAGGGCCATGCCGTCTCCGAGGTCGAGCTCGTAACGCTTTTCGGCGGCGTTGTCGACCAAAGTGTGCCTCTTTTCCATATGCATCTCGTTTTAATTGGGGCGGAATGCTTCAAATTTGATTCCGAAGTCGTATTTTTGTCTTCCGTTATGAACCGCATTGCCGAAATACTGCTCGACTGGTACGCCCGCGAGGGTCGTGACCTGCCGTGGCGCCGTACGCGCGATCCCTACCGGATCTGGCTCTCGGAAGTGATCCTCCAGCAGACCCGCGTGGCGCAGGGGATGGAGTACTACCTCCGTTTCACGGAGCGTTTTCCCGACGTTGCGTCGCTCGCCGCCGCGCCCGAGGACGAGGTGCTGAAACTCTGGCAGGGGCTGGGCTATTACAGCCGCGCCCGCAACCTCCGGGCCGCCGCCCGTGAGGTCGTAGAGCGTTTCGGAGGGGTGTTTCCCCGCTCGTTGGACGACGTGCGTTCGCTGCGCGGCGTGGGCGACTATACCGCGGCGGCCATCTGCTCGGCGGCTTACGACGCTCCGTGCGCCGTCGTCGACGGTAATGTCTACCGGGTGCTCTCGCGGCTCTTCGACCTCGCCGAACCGATCGACACCACGGCCGGAAAACGGGCTTTCGCCTGCTTGGCGCAGTTGCAGCTCGACGCCGCGCATCCGGGCCGCTACAACCAGGCGATCATGGACTTCGGGGCGATTCAGTGTACGCCCGCGTCGCCCCGCTGCGAAGCATGTCCGCTGTCGGAGAGCTGTCTGGCCCTCGCTGCCGGAACCGTCGCCGACCGTCCCGTGAAACGAGGCAAAACCCGGGTCCGCGACCGCTGGTTCAATTACCTGCACGTCGCCTCGGGCGACCGGGTTCTGCTGCACCGCCGCGAGGGGCGCGACATCTGGCAGGGACTTTACGAGTTTCCGCTGATCGAGACCGACGCTCCCGTTGAATTCCCGGACCTCGCGGCTCTGCCGCAGTTCCGTCGCCTGCTGGGCGACGGTCCGTGGCATCTGGTGCGCAGCGTTTCCCTGCCCCGGCACCAGCTGTCTCACCAGCGGCTTCATGCGGTCGTTCACCGCATCGAAACGCCTGCATTCACTCCGGCCGCCGCTGCTATGGCCGTCCCGGCCGACTCGCTGGGCGACTATGCCGTGCCGCGGCTTGTCGACCGTTACCTGATGCAGGCCGGTTCGGACGACTCCTCGTTTTAAATCCCGTCGAGGCGGGGATTTAGGGGAGGGGCAGATTTGTAAACACGGCTGTGAGCCGTGGGTTTGCGGTCGGATTATCGTATCAGATACCCGATGTAGGCGACGTAGATCGCCAGGAAGATCGCGCCCTCCCAACGGTCGATCGCCCGGCGTTTGAACGTGAAGGCCGCGAGGAACAGCAGCACCGAACTCAATACGACCATCAGCAGGTCCCAGACCGTGATGCCGCCCATCGAGAGCGGATGGATCGTCGCGCTCAAGCCCAGGATCAGCAGGATGTTGGCGATGTTCGATCCGATGACGTTGCCCAGCGCCATGTCGGCCTTGCCCTTGAACAGCGACACGAGCGACGAGGCCAGCTCGGGCAGCGATGTGCCGCCAGCCACGAGCGTGATGGCGATCACCGATTCGCTGATTCCGAGCCGCCGGGCGATCTCCGTGGCGCTGCGGAGGAACATTTCGCCGCCGAAAATCAGTCCGGCGAGGCCTCCGACGATCATCGCGGCCATGAGCCATCCGGCCATTCCGGGTTTCGCTCCGGCGTCCGGGGCCGTCGCCTCGGGCCGTTTCGTGGTGCGGATCGTGTACCACATCAGCGCGCCGTAGAGCAGGAGCATGACGATGCCGTCGATGCGTCCGATGCGGTCCGCCGCACCTTTGAAGACATAGGAGTCCGCTGCCAGCGCCAGCAGCAACAGCGATACGATCACTCCGAACGGAATGTCGCGGCGGATGTTGCCCGCCGTGAGCGGCAGGGGGCGGATCAGGGCGCAGACGCCCAGGATGACGAAGACGTTGAAGATGTTCGACCCCACGACGTTGCCGATTGCCACGTCGCTTTTGCCTGCGATGGCCGAGAGCACCGACACGACCAGTTCGGGCGTCGAGGTGCCGACGGCGACCACCGTGAGTCCGATGATGAATTCCGGCACGCGGAACCGCTGCGCCAACGCCGCGGAGCCGTCCGTCAGGAAGTTCGCGCCTGCGAGGATCAGTCCGAGGCCGATGATGAGGAGTAAGATGTCCAAACTATGAATTTTGAATTGTGAATTCTGAATTGTTTGATCATGCCAGCAGGATCAGACTCACGGCCATCAGGGCCATGCCGGCCACCACGCCGTAGATGGAGATGTGCGCCTCGCCGTATTCGCGGGCCGCGGGCAGCAGTTCGTCGATCGAGATGAAGACCATGATGCCTGCCACGCCGGCCAGGATGCAGCCCATCAGCGTCGGGGTCATGAAGGGCGTCAGCACCAGCCATGCCAATATGGCTCCGACGGGTTCGGCGAGGCCCGAGAGGAGCGACAGGCGGAAAGCCTTTCGGCGGTCGCCCGTGGCGTAGTAGATCGGGATCGAGACGGCGATGCCTTCGGGAATGTTGTGGATGGCGATGGCCACGGCGATGGCTACGCCGAGGGCCATGTTGTCCACCGCCGAAGTGAAGGTGGCGATGCCTTCGGGGAAGTTGTGGATGCCGATGGCCAGCGCCGTCATCACGCCCATGCGCATCAGACGGGGATTGTGCGGCTGATGGTCCATCTCCTCGACTCTGTGTGCTTCGTGGGGGTTCTCGATCGAGGGAACCAGCCGGTCGATGACGCCGATCAGCAGAATGCCCGCGAAGAAACTCGCCACGGTGACGATCATGCCCGTGTGTGCGCCCCATTCGGCCGAGAGGGTCGTGTTTGCCTGCTGGAACAGCTCGACGAACGAGACGTAGATCATCACGCCGCCCGAGAGGCCCAGCGAGAACGAAAGCAGCCGTTTGTTGGTGCGCTTGGCGAAGAAGGCGATCGCGCTGCCGATGCCCGTGGCGAGGCCCGCGCCGAGTGTCAGCAGCAGGGGGATGAGGATATTGTGTTCTTCCATACGAATCGTTTTCGTTTGTTTGGCAAATACGCAGCAAACCGTCCGGGTTGCCGGGTTTTCCACCGCAAAGATAATGCATAAAACAAAATACCGAACCTTGCGGGTGCGGGATTAAAGCAATGTCATGGCTTGATTTATCAGGTCGTTACATTTTTGTATAGGAGAATAGGTAACGAGATGGCAACGGTTTATTTTCAGTTAACTGCACAAAAATACCACATTTCAAATAACTTCTTGCAAGATATGAAAAATTTTCAGGATGAGCAAATTCTATTCGATTGAAGAAAAATTGCGGCTGAATCAACAAGCTATTGCAATAGGAACTTAAAAATTGAAGGATTTATTTTATAAGATAAAAGGTTCCCAAACTTTTGCATCCAAAATATAATTAAACATAAATATCTGACAAACAACATAATGGGAAATTTCAGGTAATAATTTGTCAACTCTGAAGGCCATTTCCCTTGTATTCCATTTCAAATTGTCAAAGTTCCCGTTACAAAGACACGAAAGCTATATAATATAGTAAATATTCGATGGAACATATATAGCGTAATTTATGGATTCCTGCCGCCGTGCCGGGAAAACCCGCCCGAAATTCGGGCGGGTTCGCTTTCAGAGGGTCAGGGCTATTTTTTGGTCTTCGCCGCGGGCAGTTCCTTGATTCGTATGTTTCGGAACT
>NZ_MNQF01000024.1:0-23610 GCF_001915285.1 Alistipes sp. 56_sp_Nov_56_25 | reverse complement strand
GCTCGCATCAAATATGTGTTCAAAAGTTTTGAATGGTCATATCATACTGACAGACACCAGTATTACAACGATTTTAGCACCCGAAATGACCTATACGCCGTTAATTTATTAACATCGAAAATCTTTCCGACTTTTGCAAATAATCCTTAACTTTGCAAAGTTGTAATTTCCGGACTTAAATTATTCGCATGAAAATAGCCATAGCTCAGCTGAATTACACGATCGGAGACGTGGACGGCAATGCCTCGAAGATCATCGACTCCATTCACAAGGCGAAAGCGCAGCATGCCGACCTGGTGATTTTCGCCGAACAGGCCGTGAGCGGAACCCCCGCCTTCGACCTGCTGCGCAAGACGACCTTTCTCGAACTCTGCGAGGACGCTCTGGTCGAAATAGCCTCGTGCTGCGACGGCATCGCCGCCATCGTCGGTCTTCCGATCCTCACGGCGGACGGCACGATCAGCGCCGCGGCGCTGATCCAGGATCGCAAGGTGCTGCGCTACATCGGCAAGAAATACATCACGGCGCGCCGTGAAATGGGTTTCCTGGTCCCTTCGAAAGGCTATGAATACGCCACGATCAAGGGCCATAAGTGCGCGATCATCGTGGGCGACGATTTGAGCCGCGAGCGCGACTTCGACCAGTCGGTCGAAACGGTCATCTCGATCAACGCCCGCAAATACGGCAAGGGAACCATGACCTACCGTTACGAGATGATGCGCAACCTGGCTTTCGTCGAGAGCAAGAATCTCGTGCTGGTCAATCAGGTGGGCGGTTCGACCGACATCGTCTACGACGGCACGTCGGGCGCGCTGAACAGCCGCGGCGAACTGGTGCTGATGATGAAGAATTTCGAGGAGGATTTCCAGATTTTCGATACGAAGGCGTCCGCCCGGCCGATCACGATCCCCTCGACCTACAACGACCGCACGCGTCTGGTCTACGAGGCGGCACGCTGCGGACTGCGGGACTTCTTCCGCAAGAACGGCTACCGGAAGGCTTCGATCGGCCTTTCGGGCGGCATCGACTCGGCCGTGGTGGCCTCGATCGCCGCCGATGCGCTGGGGGCGGAGAATGTCCGCGCGCTGCTGATGCCCTCGCCCTTCTCGTCCCTCGAGTCGGTGGAGGACGCCAAGGAGCTGGCGCGCAACCTCGGCATCGAATACAACGTCATTCCGATCTCGGAAATCTATACCAGCGTGGTGAACACCCTCAAGCCGGTCATCGGCGGCACGGAGTTCGACGCCACGGAGGAGAATATCCAGACGCGTATCCGCACGGTGCTGCTGATGGCCCTCCAGAACAAGACGGACTACATCCTGCTGAACTCCTCGAACAAGAGCGAGAACGCACTGGGGCTCTGCACCCTGTACGGCGACACGGCAGGCGCTTTCAGCCCCACGGGCGACCTTTACAAGAGCGAAATGTACGACGTGGCACGCTATATCAACCGGACGCAGGGCAACCCGATTCCCGAAAGCATCCTGACCAAGGAACCTTCGTCGGAACTGCATCCCGGACAGAAGGACAGCGACATTCTGCCGCCCTACGAGGTGGTGGACGCCATCCTGTTCCGCATGATCGAGGAGGGGCAGCACCGCGAGGAGATCGTCAACGCGGGCTTCGACTCGGAGGTGGTGGAGAAAATTCACGGCATGATCATGCGCAACGAGAAGAAACGCTACCAGTTTCCGCCCGTGCTGCGGCTCTCGTCGTGCACGTTCGGACATGAGCGGCTGATGCCCCTCACCAACAAATACGGAGATTAGGGCGTGGCGGATTTGATCGAACACTGCGGCGTGGTGGAACGCACGGAGCGCGACACGGTCTATGTGAGGATCACCTCCCGGAGCGCCTGCGGAACCTGCAAGGCCCGCCAGGCGTGCGGCCTGGCCGAGGCGCAGGACAAGATCGTCGCCGTGGCGACCCCCGAGGCCGGGCAGTATGCCGCCGGCAGGGAGGTGATGGTCGGCGTGCGGCGGAGTGCCGGCGTACGCGCCGTCGTGCTGGCCTATGTCGGTGCGCTGGCCGTCCTGCTGGCCGTTCTGGTCGGGACGATCGCCGTCGCCGGATGGAGCGAAGGTGCGGGCGCCCTCGCCGCTATTGCGGGCGTGGGCGTTTATTATTTCGCGCTGTGGCTCTTCCGGCGGAAAATCGAACACACAATTCAATTTACAATAACAAAAATCTGATGGAAGTATTACTTTACACGATCCTGACGCTGTGTGCGCTGGGAGTGTTCTCGGCGGTAATCCTCTATTTCGTGGCCCGGAAATTCCGGGTCGAGGAGGACCCGCGGATCGACGAGGTGGAGAAGATGCTCCCCGGGGCCAACTGCGGCGGCTGCGGATTCGCAGGATGCCGGGGCATGGCCGACGCGCTCGTGAAGCGCGACGACATCTCGGCGCTCTTCTGCCCCGTGGGCGGCGGCGACTGTATGAAAGCCGTGGCTGCATACCTCGGAAAGGCCGCTGCCGAAAAGCAGCCCGAAGTGGCGACCGTCCGCTGCGGCGGCACGTGCGAGAAGCGTCCCCGCACCAACGAGTACAACGGGGCCAAGTCGTGTGCCGTGGCTTCGTCGCTCTATGTGGGCGAGACGGGCTGCGCGTTCGGCTGTCTGGGCTTCGGCGACTGCGTCGCGGTCTGCGCCTTCGACGCCATTCACATCAACCCGGAAACGGGACTTCCGGAGGTCGACGCCGACAAGTGCACGGCCTGCGGCGCCTGCGTGAAGGCGTGTCCGAAAATGATCATCGAACTGCGGAAGAAATGGCCCAAGAACCGTGCGGTGTACGTGTCGTGCGTGTCGAAGGACAAGGGCGCCGTGGTGATGAAGGCCTGCAAGGCCGGATGTATCGGCTGCGGCAAGTGTGTGAAAGTATGCGCCTTCGATGCCATCACCGTGGAGAACAACCTCGCCTACATCGACCCGCAGAAGTGCAAGCTGTGCCGCAAGTGTGTGAACGAATGTCCTACGGGAGCCATCCGGCTCGTCGGCATGGACCCGCTGCCCAAAGCCCCGAAGGCTCCGGCAACACCGGCAACACCCGCCGCTCCGAAGGCCGGGGCTGCGCCGAAAGTTGAAAACTGAAAGAGACGAGTTGAGACTTTTCCATCCGCATTCCGGTTGACAATCCGGTCGCGGGCGATAAGTTCCCGTCAAGGCGGGGATTTAGAGGTGGGTCAAATGTATAAACGCGGCGTTGCGCCGCGATCACGACCTGCGGATAAGGAAAAACGACACAGGTTTTTCGAAGCAGAAGCATAAAAATAGAACCTTACTATATCTATGAGAACATTTCCAATGGGCGGAGTCCATCCGTCGGAAAATAAGTTGAGCTGCGCCAAACCGATCGAGGTGCTGCCGCTGCCCGATGTGGTGACGATTCCCCTCGCACAGCACATCGGCGCCCCGGCGGTGGCCAAGGTCGCCAAAGGCGATCGGGTGCTCACGGGCCAGCTCATCGCCGAAGCCGGCAGTTTCATGTCGGCGAACATCCACTCCCCGATTTCGGGTACGGTGACGGCTGTCGATATGGTCGTCAACGGCCAGGGCCTGCGCCAGATGATGATCACCATCAAGCGCGAGGGCGACGACTGGGCCGAGGGCATCGACCGTTCGGACGCGCTGGTGAAGGTCTGCCCCTTCTCGGCGCAGGAGATCATCGCCAAGATCAAGGACGCCGGCATCGTCGGCATGGGCGGAGCGACGTTCCCCACGCACGTGAAACTCTCGGTTCCTCCCGGAAAGAAGGCCGAGTGCGTCATCATCAACGGCGTGGAGTGCGAACCCTATCTTACGTCGGACCACCGCACGATGCTGGAGCACGGCGAGGAACTGGTCGTCGGCGTCACGATTCTGATGAAGGCCGTGGGCGTCGGGAAAGCCTATATCGGCATCGAGAACAACAAACCCGACGCGATCGCGCATCTGACGAAGATCGCCGCCGGATACAAGGGCATCGAGGTCGTACCCCTGAAGGTGATGTACCCGCAGGGGGGTGAGAAGCAGCTGATCGCAGCCGTCATGGGCCGTCAGGTTCCGCCTCCGCCCGCGCTGCCGATCGACGTGGGGGCCGTGGTGTGCAACGCCTCGACGACCGTTGCCGTCTATCAGGCCGTGCTGAAGAACAAACCGCTGATCGAGCGGGTGGTGACCGTCACGGGCAAGAGCGTGAAGGAGCCGAAGAACCTGCTGACCCGCATGGGTACGCCGATCTCGGCGCTGATCGAGGCCGCGGGCGGCCTTCCCGGGGATGCGGGCAAGGTGATCAACGGCGGTCCGATGATGGGCCGGGCGATGGTGAACCTCGACTCGCCCGTGACGAAGGGCTGCTCGGGCATCACCGTCATGTCGGGCCGCGACGCACAGCGCCGCGAGGCGACGCAGTGCATCAAGTGCGCCAAGTGCGTCTCCGCCTGTCCGATGGGACTGGAACCCTATTACCTCTCGAAGATGACCCAGAAGAAGGGCTGGGACGAACTGGAAGCGCTGATGATCACCTCGTGCATCGAGTGCGGCTGCTGCCAGTCGACGTGTCCGGCCTATCTGCCGCTGCTGGACTGGGTGCGCCTCGGCAAGCAGACCGTGATGGGCCTGATCCGCGCACGCGCAGCGGCTGCACCTAAAAAGTAAATGAAAAAACAGTATAGATATGGCTAATAAACTCATTGTGGCTCCCGCACCCCACGTGCAGACGGCCCAGTCGACGACCCGGATCATGCGCGACGTCGTGATCGCGCTGATGCCCGCGCTGGTCGTGTCGACGGTGGTCTTCGGACTGGACGTGCTGCGCGTTACGGCCCTTTCCGTGGTGTCGTGCGTGGTGATCGAGTACCTGATTCAGAAATTCATGGTCCGCGGTGCGACTACCGTCGGCAACTGGTCGGCCGTGGTGACGGGCGTGCTGCTTGCCTTCAACCTCCCGGCGTCGATTCCCTGGTGGATCGTCGTGATGGGCGCCTTCGTGGCCATCGCCGTCGCCAAAATGACCTTCGGCGGCCTGGGCAAGAACCCCTTCAACCCCGCGCTGGTGGGACGCGTGTTCCTGCTGATCGCCTATCCGGTGCAGATGACCACCTGGCCGCTGCCCGTGAACGGCTCGTTCGACGTTCTGTCGGGCGCCACGCCGCTGGCGGCCGTGAAGCAGGGGCTGGCGGGTCCCGGCGCCATCGGCGTGCAGGAGATGCTGCTGGGCAACATCCCCGGTTCGCTGGGCGAGGTGGCCGCTGCGGCCTTGCTGTGCGGATTCGTCTACCTGCTGTGGCGGCGCGTGATCACGTGGCACATTCCCGTGACGGTGCTCGCGACGATGGCTGTGTTCGCCGGGGTGGTTGCGATGTGCTCCGTGTCGTTCGACGCGCTTCCGCAGGCTGCCGACGGAACCTGTTCGGCCGGTTATAAACTGGGATACCTCTTCGGGACTGCGTGGAGGGCCGGTATATTCCATGTCCTTGCGGGCGGCGCGATGTTAGGTGCGATCTTCATGGCCACGGACTATTCGACCTCGCCGATGACCGTTCGGGGCGGCGTGATCTTCGCCGTGGGAATCGGACTGATCACCATGTGCATCCGTCTGTGGGGCGCTTATCCCGAGGGCATGTCGTTTGCGATCCTGATTATGAACGCCTGCGTGCCCCTGATCAACAAATATGTCAAACCCAAGCGCTTCGGCGTGAAATAAGAGGAGGTGACAGCATGAAAAGTACACTTTTGAACATGACGGCCGTCCTCTTCGGCATCACCCTCGTGGCTTCGGCCGGAGTGGGCTTCGTCAATATGATTACCGTGGAGCCGATCGCGGCGGCCAAGGAAGCCGCGACGCTGGCGGCCCTGAACGAGGTGCTCCCGGCGTTCGACGCCACGACGACCGAGGAGCTGACCATCGACGACATGCCGATCACGGTTTACACGGCGACGGCCGGGGGCAGCGTGAGCGGTTATGCCGTGCAGTCGATGACTAAGCAGGGCTTCGGCGGCGTGGTGCGCCTGATGGTGGGCTTCACGCCCGAGGGCGAAGTAGTGAACGTCAACGTGTTGGAGCAGACCGAGACTCCGGGTCTCGGTACCAAGATGGCCGACGAGGGCAACGTCCTGCTTGCGAGCGTCAAGGGCCGGAAACTCGAATCGAAGAAGCTCGTCGACGGCAAGCTGGCCGTGACGAAGGATGGCGGCGACGTCGATGCGCTGACCGCCGCAACGATCTCGTCGCGCGCCTATGTCGACGCGATCAACCGCGCGTGGATGGCTTACAAGAGCGTGGCGACGGGCGAAGCCCCGACCGACACGGCGTCCGGAGCGACGGCCGCCGCCGGACAAACCAACGAGCCTGCGGCTCAGGAAGGAGGTCAAAATGAATAAACTGCAAATTATATCGAGCGGCATCGTCAAGAACAACCCGACGTTCGTGCTGGTGCTGGGCATGTGCCCCACGCTGGGTACGACGACTTCGGCCGAAAACGGCATGGGCATGGGGCTGGCGACGATGGCCGTGCTGATCATGTCGAACCTTGTGATTTCGCTGATCAAGAACATCATTCCCGACAAGGTCCGCATCCCGGCGTTCATCGTCGTGATCGCCTCGTTCGTGACGATCATCCAGATGCTGATGCAGGCCTATGTGCCGGCGCTGTACGGCGCGCTGGGCGTCTTCATCCCGCTGATCGTGGTGAACTGCATCATCCTCGGCCGCGCCGAGGCCTTCGCTTCGAAGAACTCCCCGCTGGATTCGATCCTCGACGGCGTGGGCATCGGCCTGGGCTTCACGCTGGCGCTGACTGTGATCGGCGCCGTGCGCGAGATCCTGGGCAGCGGCGCCATCTTCGGCGTCAACCTCGGCTTTGCGGACGTTGCGCCGCTGATCTTCGTGCTGGCCCCGGGGGCATTCCTGGTGCTGGGCTATCTGATGGTATTGTTTAACAAATTAGCCAAGAAATAGTTATGGAGCTTTCCTATTTTGCAATCATCATCGGCGCCATCTTCGTCAACAACGTCGTGCTGGCGCAGTTCCTCGGCATCTGCCCCTTTCTGGGCGTGTCGTCGAAAGTCGAGACTTCGCTGGGCATGGGAGCTGCCGTAACCTTCGTGATGGCCATTGCGGCCGTCGTGGCGTGGCTGATTCAGACCTATGTGCTCGTGCCGCTGGACATCGTCTATATGCAGACGATCGTCTTCATCCTCGTGATTGCGGCCCTCGTGCAGATGGTCGAGATCATGCTCAAGAAGCTCTCGCCGTCGCTCTATCAGGCGTTGGGCATCTTCCTGCCCCTGATCACCACCAACTGCGCCGTGCTGGGCGTCGCGATCCTGATGATCCAGAAGGAGTTCAACCTGTTGCAGAGCGTCACTTATTCGGTGGCCACGGCCCTCGGTTTCGCCCTCGCGCTGGTGCTCTTCGCAGGTATCCGCGAGCGTCTCGATTTCGAGGACGTGCCCAAGGCGTTCAAGGGCATTCCCATCGCGCTGATCACGGCCGGGATTCTGGCCATGGCGTTTATGGGATTCTCCGGTCTGGTTTGATTTCCGATTTGTAAGCGGCTATTTCCGCACATCCCTCGAACGGGGCGAATGGAATGTACTTGAGGTACTATCCATGCGCCCCGTTCTTCACGATATACGGAACTCTCCGGCTTAAAATCAAAAATCTGTTTCACGATGCACGGCATCTGTCCCGCATTGTTTGGAAAACGGGTTCGGAACCGGTGCGCATGCCGCCCCCGGTTGCAGCCGGATTCAGTTGAATTCGATGAGGAGATGCGTCGCCCAGAAAGGATCGGGGACTTGGCCCGGCAGGGGAAGGGGAGGGGCGAGTTCCCCGGGAAAGAGCGTGCGCAGGGCATACCCGGCCTCCCCGGTGCGTTCGAGGATCAGTTGGCAGGCTCCGGTGGAGATCGTGCGGGAGGTGCGGACCGTGCGGACAGGGCATCCGTTGCGCAGGATGTTGCGAACAGCAGCCCGCTCGGCGGGCGTCAGCTCCGCGTCTGCCGCCAGTCCGCTCGTTCCGACGGGTGCGTCGTAGCGGAACGACAGGCGCACCCGGCCGTCGGTTCCGGGGTGCAGGGCGGTGAAAGATTCGGGGAAATCCCGTTGCAGCCGTGCGACGGCTTCCTGCGGAGAAAGGGCGAAAGTGCGGAGGAATTTGGACCCGGGCATGCGTAGCTGGCCGTCGATCGCCTCGTCGGTAAATCCCGCCCGGCGCAGGCTGTCGCGCAGGGCTTCGTCCGCCGTTTCGAAATGGGTCAGGACGTGAAAAAGCGTTTCGGGCGAATAGGATATTCGTTCCATCTCCGATCAGGATTTGTTGCGCCGGTAATGCCAGACGGAGATGCTTGTGATCACGATTGCGGAGAGCAGGAGCGCGGCGAAAATCCGGAACGGGGTCGTGCCGCTTTCCCAGCCGAAATAATCCTTGACCAGCGACGCGCCGTCGTAGGTCGCCGAGCAGACGGTCAGCATCGTCAGGAAGAGGATAAGGCCCGCCAGCCGCCGCTCCGAGTTCTTTTCGAGGCGTTCGGCCTCCTGTTCGAGGTGGCGGTGCAGTTGTTCGCGCTCGGTGGCGATGTCCAGCCCGGTGTCGATGGCCCGGTAGATGAGCTGCGGCAGGAAGTTGTAGGAGATATTCGAGAAGGCGTACCAATGCTCCTGCTCCTTCATTTTGTGGAGCAGCCGGATGGACTTCCGGTCGTTGGCGGCCGAGCGGAATTGCCGGTTGACGACGAAGAGCAGCGTCTTCTGGTAAAGCGCATGGATGTAGATCAGCCGGAAATAGCTGTTGGGCCATACCCACATCTGTGCGGCCGTGCGGCCTTTTGCAACCACAGTGAAACTGTCGACCAGCGCCAGCGCTTTCCAGTTGCGGAATGCCGAAATCGTGTGGGTGCGGATGATCCGGTCGTAATATTCCTGGGAGGGGGAATATTCGTGTTTGTGGTCGGCGACGCAGCCGACGGGGCTCAAGGTTCCCAGTTCGAAGAGCAGTTCGTCCGAGAAGTCGTCCAAAATGAAGATCTGGAAACATTTCAGCTTGTTGCCGGTGAGGGTCAGGCCGGAGAAACGTCCCTGACGCGGGGATTCGGCCGACGGCCGGGGAGGGCACAGCCGCAGGATCTCTTCCAGCAGGGCGAGGTACTCCGGGGCGTCGATCTGCGATTTCAGAATCCCCTGCTCTGCGATCTCATAGCAGGAGGTCTCGCGCAGAATGCCGTGTGCGGCGATCAGCGTGTCGAGCGTCGTTTCAGGCTCTTCGGCGATCTCCATGGCGAAAAGGCAGATGTCGTAGGGGAAGAAGAAGAGGTGGAACCGGCACAGTCTGAAGGCGTATTCCGCGGCGGGGAGCTTTGGGTGGCGCAGCGTGCAGAGCCGGTCGGTTTCCAGGGTCAGGTGCGCCGTGTCGGCATAGACCGCCCCCGAGGTCTGTCCGTCGACCTGCATGAGCGAATCAATGAAACTCTCGTAATAGATGCTGCTGAGCCGTTCGTAGGCCTCGCGGGTCAGGGGTTTTTCCGCCTGCCACCGCTTGTCGGCGGCCTGCACTTCGGAGGCCCGTCCGACGGCGGCGAGGTGGCTGCAGAAAAAGGTATGCGCGTAATGCAGTTTGTTATCCATGGATCGTTGTGGGTTAAAGCAGGGTTACTCGGACGAAGGGATGGCGCCGCTTCGGGTCCCCGGGGTTTTCGATGCGGACGACCGTCACCTCGGATATGGTTGTGCCGGGCTGCGGGATAAACTGGCCGACGCCCGTGAAGAAAAGTTTCATGTCGGCCTTGGAGATCGTGGCTTCGATCCCGGTGTCCCCGAGCAGGACGACGACGCTCTCGTCCGAGGAGCGCCGCACCGTGGCCGGATAACCGCTCCCGACGCCGGGCGTGTGTTTGAGGAAGGGATCGCCGACGGTCTGTCTGTGGCCCAGCAGCAGGCCGCCTTCCGCGGGCGAGAGGTGCAGTATCCGGCATGAAACCTTCTCGCCGCGCTTCCAGACGCCGTGCCACTGGTCGCAGTACTGCCACATGATCTCGGAGCAGTGGAGGAAGCCGACGGCTCCGCCGCAGCGCATCAGGTAGCCGCCTGCGGTCGTCCCCAGCACCGTGCAGGGGAGCGTGTCGCCGGTCTCGCAGGTCAGCAGCGGGTTGGGGGTCAGCGCGCAGGCGTTGAGCGTCGTGTACTTTGTCTTGCCGATGATCTCTTCACCTGTGATGACGGCGTTGATCCGGTCGCCCGGCTGGCACGGCACGTCGGTCGGGCGGTTCCAGTAGAACTCCGAGGACCGGATCGCCGCGTCGTAGAGCCTGCCCCGTTTGGGGAACGTGCAGAACACATGGTGCGCCGTGGCCTTGACTACGGTGCACTGCACGCGGGAGCCGACGGCCAGATCGTTGTTGGTCGTGGGCGTGAGTGAGAATGTGATCTGCCGCTTCGTGAAACGGATGGCGGAAACGTAAACCGTTATGTTCGCATCGCTCCGGATGTTCATGGCCTTGATCTGCGCTTCGCTGACCGGAAGCGTTCCGACGAGTCCGTTGACCCGGACGAGGCACATGCTGGAGATGGTAGGAAACGATCAGGAGATGGCCGATATGTATTTCGAGATGCTGTTCAGCGAGGGAACGAACGTCGTGTCGCAGTTGTCGCTCAAATATGGCAGCGACAACCGGGTGACCGCCGTTCAGCAGGGCGAGGGCGCAGACGCTGCCGACTGGTACACGTTCTCTTTCGACGGAGACAAGGTTTCGGCCCTGAACAAGATGTACGAAGACGGCGAATCCGGTATCCGGGCATTCTCCTGGGTGCTCAACGGCGGAAAAGTAGAGAGCAGCAACGTCGACTTCATGCGAACCGTCAGCGGCGAAGTCGTTTCGAGACCCGCTGATTTCACCTGGACCTATGATGCCGTTAACGGACAGTGCACCGGCGTCGTTTATCAGAGCAACGGCTCCAATTACGTCTCGTTCGATTTTGAGAACGGGAACTATACGGCGGACGGAATGTTCGAATACGGCGATGCCGGCAAGAAGAACAACATCTTCGGCGTCGATGTGGCGAAAGCCATTGCTGGTGTTACCACCTCGCTGGACGACGATCATGCCCTGGCTTGTTTCCTGGGCTATGACGGAAAGGCTTCGCTCAACCTGCCCACTGCGACGATGTTCGACGCCATGTCGGAAGATGATCCCGCCAAGGCGGTAACCTGCACCCAGGACGGCGAGGGTTACGTGACCGTTGCCAAGTGGGGCGGAGTAGGTATGGATATGATGGGTATCGGAGTCAAGGTCACCTCTGAAACGATATTCGAATTTACCTACGCGGAATAGGCGAAAAGCGCCGATTTCGTTTTACGAGCCGCCCGGGCGATCCGGGCGGCTCTTTTCGTCGCCGTGCGGAGTTTGCGCGTTCTGCAATTTATTTTGCCCGAAGACTTCGTTTGTTGCGCGCAAATAGTTACTTTTGCAGGTATAATCCCAAAAATCCCGTAACGAAATGGAGAATACCATACAACTTCACGACAAGAAGTTCAGAATCATGATCCCCGCCGAGCAGATCGACAAGGCCGTGGATGCCGTGGCGCAGCGAATCAATGCCGACTATGCCGGCAAGGAGACCCCGCTGTTCCTGGGCATTCTCAACGGTTCGTTCATGTTCATGTCGGACCTGATCAAGAAAATCGAATTCCAGAACGAACTTTCGTTCGTCAAGCTGGCGTCGTACGACGGGACCTGCTCCACGGGCTGCGTGAAAAGTCTGATCGGCCTGAACAATCCGATCGAGGGCCGTCACGTGATCATCGTCGAGGACATCGTGGACACGGGCGAGTCGATCGAGCACATGATCAAGGAGCTGGAGGCCCGCAACCCGGCGTCGGTCGAGGTCTGTACGCTCTTTTTCAAACCCGGGTCGTACCGCAAGACGCTGCCGATCAAGTACCGCGCCATGGAGATCGGCAACGAGTTCATCGTGGGTTACGGGCTGGACTACGACCAGCTGGGCCGCAGTCTCAAGGATATTTACGTAGTGACGGAGTGATGGCTGCCGCGACCGATCCCGCATGGCTCGACGGCGGGCGAATGCTGCCGTTGGTCGAGGATTTCTACACCATTCAGGGCGAGGGATTCCACGCCGGGAAACCCGCCTATTTCATCCGTCTCGGCGGGTGCGACGTGGGTTGCCGCTGGTGCGACGCCAAGTATACGTGGAACCCGAAACTCTATCCGCCGACCGATGTGCAGACCGTGATCGACCGTGCGACGTCGTGTCCGGCGCAGGCCATCGTCATCACGGGAGGCGAGCCGCTGCTCTATCCGCTGGGCGTGCTCACGGAGACGCTGCGCGAGAGGGGGTTGCAGATTTTTCTGGAGACATCGGGCTCGCACCCTTTCAGCGGTGTTTTCGACTGGGTGTGTCTCTCGCCGAAGCGCCGGCAGCCGCCCCTGGACGAGGCGTTCGAACGGGCCGACGAACTGAAGGTGATCGTCGAGTCGGAGGAGGATTTCGAATGGGCCGAGCGGAATGCCGCCCGCGTAGGCGGAAAGTGCCTGCTGTTCCTCCAGCCCGAGTGGAGCGTCGTCGAAAAGGTCATGCCCGCGATAGTCGAGTACGCCAAGGCGCATCCGCGGTGGAATATCTCCATTCAGACGCACAAATACATGCATATACCGTAAAGAGAAGTAATCGGATGATTTCACGCTTGGTCCGCTGTCGATCGCTGTCGTTGCCGCCTGCGGCGTCAGATGCAAGTCTGACCCCATTCCGGCCCTCCCTCGGGGAGGGAGATGGCGTAGGCTTCGGGCGGTTGGCAATACGATAATTCCTTAAATGAAAATTCAGTTCGGCCGCAGGTTCTGGATCGTCGCAACGGCGGTCATCGTCGTCTTCACGGTGTTCGTCGTGGGGCGCAACGCCCTGCATGCCGTGAAGATCAAGCGGCAGATCAACGCCCTGACACGCGAGCAGAGCTATTATTCGGAGAAGATCGCACAGGACAGCACCCTGCTCGAACGGCTGAAATACGACGATTACCTCGAAGAGTACGCCCGGGAGAATTACCACATGCAGGGGCGCAACGAACACGTGTACATTATCAGGGAATAGGGCTTTCCGATTTCATAGGGCCTCTTTGCGCGTGCTTTCGTGCAGCGCGAACGGGACGTACTTCAATAACCGCCCGGCAAACGGGGGTGGCTTGCAGCCACCCCCGTTTGCATTAATAGTGCTCGAAGCCGTGCCAGTCCAGCGGCTCGGGTTTTCCGTTGCGGAGCCACACGAGGCCCGGTCCGGAAGTGATGCGGCCGATGGGGTGGAGCGGCGTGCCGAAGCGGATGCGGAAATCAGCGGCGAGGCGTTCGGCGGCCTCCGGCGCGGCGGTGAGCAGGAGTTTGTAGTCCTCACCTGAACAGGCGGCCATGCGGATGTCGGCGCCCGGGGCTGCGGGAATCTGCTCGACAGCGACTTCGGCGCCGACGCCCGAGCGGTCGAGGATATGCTTCAGGTCGGAGGCCAGACCATCCGAAAGGTCCATCATGGCGCGCACCTCGGGATGGCTGCCGAGCCAGATGCCTTCGGCGACCTGCGGCTGCGGGTTGCGGTGCACGGCGGCCGCGGGGGTGTCGCAGCGTCCCGCGAGGATGTCCTGCAAGCCTGCTCCCGAGGTTCCGAGTTCCCCGGCGGTGAAGATCACGTCCCCGGGGCGTGCGTCGCTGCGTCGCTTGAGGTGCGCGTCGGCCGCGCGGCCGATGGCCGTGACGTTGATCGTCAGGCCCGACAGCGAGCGGGTCGTGTCGCCCCCGGCGAGCGTCACGCCGAACTCCTCGGACAGTTCCCGGTAGCCGAGCATGAACTCTGCGGCCCACGCATCGGCGGCATCGGCCGGAAGGGCGATCGAGAGCAGCGTCGCCACGGGGCGGGCGCCCATTGCGGCCACGTCGCTCAAGTTTACGGCGAGGGATTTGCGTCCCAACTCGCGGGGCGAGGTCGCCGTGCGGAGAAAATGGACCCCTTCGGTCAGCAGGTCCGCGGTGAAGACCAGCGATTCGCCGCCGCCGACAGACAACACGGAGCAGTCGTCGCCGATGCCCTCGAATCCGTTGTCGGGAAGCGGGGCGAAAAGGGTTTTTATGCTGTCGATGAATCCGAATTCGGTCATGGAAGAGTTGTGTTATGGCGCAAAGTTACCGATTTTTTCGGTGAATTTGATTATCTTTGTCCGGGAATCGCCCGCTTGGGGCGTTAGGTTAATGAATGAAACTATGAAGATATTGATTCTCAACGGACCGAACCTCAATCTTCAGGGGCGGCGCGACACCGGGGTTTACGGATCGCAGACTTTCGAGTCGTATTTCGAAGCGCTGAAAGCGAACTATCCCTCGGTGGAGTTCGGCTACTTCCAGTCGAACATCGAAGGCGAACTGATCGACGCCGTGCAGCAGGCCGACGGCGTTTACGACGGCGTGGTGCTCAATGCCGGCGGGTATACGCATACTTCGGTGGCGCTGCGCGACGCCGTGTCGGCCGTGTCGGTTCCCGTCGTCGAGGTGCACATCTCCTCGATCCTCGCCCGCGAGGAGTTCCGCCACACCTCGCTGCTGGCTCCCGTGGCCGCGGGGTCGATCATGGGGTTCGGCCTGAACTCCTATCGGCTGGGCGTGTACGCGCTGCTGACAGGCGCGGAAAAATAGTTGCGTCGGGGCGGAAGCCCGGCAACGCTGCCTTCAAGTCCTCTCCGGGGAGGGATTCGGGGTGGACAGACTTGTGAACGACGCCAACGGCGGCGGCAACACCGCCCGAGAGCGTATCGAAGGATAATATAAACGTAAAAACATAGCTCTATGTATCGCATGAAAAAAACCAAGATTGTCGCTACGATGTCGGATTTCCGCTGCACCGAAGAGTTCGTAAAACAGCTTTTCGACGCAGGTATGGACGTGGTGCGCGTCAATTCGGCGCACGTCTCCGAGGACGGGGCCACGCATATCGTCGAGACGGTGCACCGGGTGAACCCGGCCATTCCGATTATGATAGATACCAAAGGACCCGAAATCCGCGTCACGACGATCGCCGACGAATACGGCAACAGCATCAATTTCCGCCCGGGGGACCGGGTGGCCGTGCGCGGTTCGGACGGCTCGGACTTCACGACCCGCAAGGTGGTCTACATGAACGTGCCGTCGATCGTGAGCGACATTCCCGTCGGGGCGCGGATGCTGATCGCCGACGGCGAGCTGGAAATCCGCGTCGTGGGCAAGAACGATACGGAGCTGGACTGCGAGTTCGTCGTGGGAGGCGCCATGCGTTCGCGCAAGAGCGTCAACGTGCCGGGCGTGTCGATCGACCTGCCGTCGGTGACCGAAAAGGACCGCCGCTTCATCGAATGGGCCGTGAAGAACGACGTCGATTTCATCGCGCATTCGTTCGTGCGCTCGGCGCGCGACATCCGGGCCGTGCAGGATATTCTCGACGCCCACGGCAGCAACATCAAGATCATCTCGAAAATCGAGAACCAGGAGGGACTGGACAACATCGACGAGATCATCGAGGCTTCCTACGGCATCATGGTCGCCCGCGGCGACCTGGGCGTGGAGCTTCCCGCCGAGGTGATTCCCAACACGCAGCGGCGTATCGTCGAGAAGTGTATCTGCGCCAAGCGTCCCGTGATCATCGCCACGCAGATGCTCTATTCGATGGTCAAGTCCCCGCGTCCGACGCGCGCCGAGGTGAGCGACGTGGCCAGCGCCATTTACGAGCGTGTGGACGCCGTGATGTTGAGCGACGAGACCGCCATGGGCGATTTCCCCGTGCAGTCGGTGGAGACGATGGCCCGCATCGCCCGCGAGATCGAGCGCGACGAGACGCATTTCAAGCCGATGATCGACATGGACATGGTTTCGGTGAACCACGAGATCACCGCGCAGCTGGCCCGTTCGGCCGTGCGCGCCTCGACCAACCTGCCGATCAAATACGTGGTGCTCGACACCAAGACGGGCCGCACGGGCCGTTATCTGGCGGCGTTCCGCGGCCGCAAGACCGTGATGGCCGTCTGCTACCAGCTGCATGCGCAGCGGATTCTGGCCCTGTCGTACGGCGTCGTGCCGATTCTCCGGAATCAGGAACTCTCCGACAGATACCATTTCCTGGTCGATGCGCTGGAGTTCCTCGACCAGTACCGCAAACTCGACGACGGGGACCTGATGGCCATCGTGGGCGGCAGTTTCGGTCCCGACGGCGGTGCGTCGTACGTCGAGATCGCCAACGTGCAGAATATCCGCAAGCGTAACGAGGAGATCGTCGCGCAGCACAACTGTTAGGCTGTTGGGCGGCGAACTCAAAGAGAAAGTCGCGCAGGGCGTGGCGTGGAGCATGGCCGAGAAGATCGGCTCGATGCTCCTCGCAATGGCCGTGCGGCTGGTCATCCTGCGCCTGCTGACGCGCGACATACTGGGCTTCATGTCCATTCCGTCGGCCGTCGTGACGGTGCTGCTGGTGATCGTCGACAGCGGGTTCTCGCAGAGTCTGGTCCGCCACAAAGGGCCTTCGCAGAGCGATTACAAGTCGGTTTTCCTCTTCAACATCGCTGTTTCGGCGGTGCTCTACGGGGTGCTGGTGGCCCTGGCGCCCCTTGCGGCGCGCTGGTACGGCATGCCCGAAATCGCGCGGATCGCCCCGGTTTTCTTCCTGCTGCTGCCGCTCAACGCCCTGTGCGCCGTTCAGAATACGATTTTCATCCGGCAGTTCCGTTTCGCGCTGCTCTCGAAGGTGACCTTCCTTTCGTCGCTGGCGGGCGGGCTTACGGCCATTGCGCTGGCGATGGCCGGGTGGGGCATCTGGAGCCTCGTGGCGGAGCGTGTGATCGCGGTCGGGATGCGGACCGCGCTGCTGTGGTGGTTGAGCGACTGGCGCCCCTGCGGCAAGTGCGGGCTGAAGCCCCTGCGCGAGATGGCGCCGTTCGGGTGCAGTCTGATGGTGACGGACCTGATTTCGAATTTCTATAACAAGATACCCCAGTTTTTTCTCGGAAAACTCTATTCGCCCGCGGTGCTCGGATCGTTCGACCAGGCGGTAAAACTCAAGGACATGCCCGCCGCGACGGGCATTCAGGCCGTGCAGAACGTCACGTTCCCGGCCTTGGCGAAGATCCGCGACGATGCCCCGAAGTTCGCCGAGGGTTACCGGCAGGTGGTGATGGTCGTCTCTTACGTGATGTTTCCGATCATGCTGGGCATGTCGGCCGTGGCCCGCGACATGTTCGCCGTGCTGCTGGGCGAGGAGTGGATGCCGACGGTTCCCTATTTCGAGGCGGTATGTCTGGCAGGACTGTTCTCGCCGATCGCTTTGACGGCTTACAATGTGTTGAAAGCAAGGTGTAAGGGTCCGTTGATCGTGCGTCTCGAAGTGGTGAAGAAGATCATTATGACGGCGATTTTCGCCGTGACGATTCCGCACAGCGTGATGGCCGTGGTCTGGGGGCTGGTGGCCATCGCATTCTGCGAAATGGCGGTCAATTTCCTGGCGACGACGCGCTTCACCTCCCTGACGTTCCGGCGTTTCGTCCGTACGCTGCTGCCCGTGGCGCTGGTGTCGGGGACGATGTACCTCCTCGTGCGGCTCACGGCCGCGGCGATTCCCGGCAACGATCTCGTGCGGCTGCTGGCCGAACTGGCGACGGGCGTGGTCAGCTACCTCGCGCTGTCGGCGCTGTTCCGGCTGGAAGCCTTCCGGGAGGTGACGACCATCGTGCGCAGGCAGCTGAAAAAATAAGGTTTGAAACCCAAGGGCCTCTGATATGTTCCGACAACCCGATTCACTCTATGCCGGAGTGTTGCTTTGTTCGGCGATCATTCTCGCGGTGGTCGGCGGATCTCTTTTTTGGCTGCGTATGCCGGGCGATGAACGCCTGCGCAATTACCGCCTTTCGCGCCGTTTTGTCGGCTGGGCCTACTTTTCGCTCGCTTTCACCGATGTGCTGTGGCTGCTCTTCTTGCGGGAGGAGTATGAGCTGGATTTCACGCGGATTCTGGTGCTGGCCGTCGCTGCGGTGCAGGCCACGATGTTCTCCGGGGCGCTGGTGACGTTGGTCAACTCCCGTTTTCCGCTTGCGCGGGGAGTTCGCCGTCATCTGCTTGCCGTGGCTGCCGGAACGGCGTCGCTGTTCGGCTGCATGTTGTTCTTTCCGCAGGCCTTTCCGGTGCTTTTCCGGCTGACGGCAGCCGCTTATTGTGTGCAGATAGCCCTCTTTGCGCGGACTTTCGTACGCGAATACCGGGTCTGTCGCCGCAAGCTGGACAACTTTTTTTCGGACGGAGAGATGCGCCGTCTGCGATGGGTGGCCATGTCGTTTCTGATGACGGCCTTGATCGGACTGACGGCCGCGGCATGGCTGGTGTCGGGGTTAGGGATGCCTTACCTGTTTGCTTTTACGGGGGTCTACATGGTGTTCTACACCTTCTTCGGAATGAAGTATATCAACTATCCCGCGGAGTTCGGGCGGATCGCTCCCGTGATCGCCGACGATGTGCCGGAGCCTTTGGCCGCCGGGGAGAATATCCGTACGGCGCTCGACGAATGGATCGCCGCGAAAGGGTATGTCCGCCCGGGGCTTTCGCTGGAGTCGCTGGCCCGCGAGGTCGGGTGCAACCGCAGTTACCTGTCGCGGTATGTCAACTCCGAGTTGGGGCTTAACTTCAAATCGTGGATACGCGCCCTGCGCATTGCCGAATCGCAGCGGCTGTTGCTGGAGCATCCCGGGGCTTCGGCCCTCGAGGTGGGCGAGATGGTCGGCATCCACGGGCGCAGTACTTTTTTCGCGCAGTTCTCCGAAGTGACGGGCATGTCGCCCGGCGAATACCGCCGCCGCTATGCCGGCGGAGACCCGATCGCCCCTTTGCAAGAGTGAAAACAACGCCGAGTCCAGAAACCCGGCGTTGTTTTTTAAGTTCCCGGACTCCTCCGCAGCCGTTTTGCGCTACTTTTATCATCGGATTAAAACGAATGCAATATGATGATGAAAGGATTTTTTACGGCCGCATTGGCCGCATTGGCCGTGTCGGCCGCGGTGCTGGCGCTGGCGGGGTGCTCGGACGGCGGCGGGAACAAGGCGTCACCGGTATCCGGCACGGTCGATATGACCCGGATGACCGCCGATGAGGTAAAGACCGCGATCGGAGCCGCACTCGACGCGGGCATCACCGAATTCAAACTGACGGGCGAGTTTGCCAAGATCGGGATTCCCGCTCGGGTCTCCTTTTCCGGCACCCCTCCGGTCGGCAACCCTTTCTACGACTCCGGCGTGGAAAAGATCGACCTGACCGGCGTGACCGACTGGCCGGAAGTGAATGTGAACGGACGGGTGGACGACGATTTCAACTTTCCCCCGGGCGATGTCCGCGGCCTGCCGGCAAGGGCGTTCGACGGACAAAAATATGATAACGGAGCGTTCCATTATGCCTATCCCGCCCTGCGCGAAGTGAGACTGCCCGCCGGAGTGAAAGCGCTCGGCTGTTTGGCATTTTTCGCCTGCCAGGCGTTGAGCTTCGTCTCCTGCGACGGCGTGGAGGAGGTCGGAGTGCAGGCTTTGTCGGGCTGCCCTTCGCTGGAGAGCGTGCAACTGCCCGAGGCGGTTCGGATTTATAACGCAGCTTTCATGGCTTCCGGCCTGACCTCCCTTTCGCTGCCCGAAACGACCCGACTCGGATACAGCGCATTTCAGCACTGCGATGCTCTGACCGAGTTGCGGCTGACCGCTGCCGGCAATATTACCCTGGAGATGAAGGACGGCGCAACTCCTTTCAGCCAGAACTTCGCCAAAGTATGCGATCTTACGCTGAACGCCGACAAGCATTACAGCACCGGCACGGCGGCACCGAAAGCTGCGTCCGCCGACCAATGGGCCACGAACTACTACGGAGATCCGCTTACCTGGAAGAGCATCGCTTTCGAGTGACGCAGGGGTGTTTCGTTATTTTTGCCGCTCCCGTTGCTCCCGCATCTGAACGAACGGGCCGCACCCCGGAAGGATGCGGCCCGTTCGTTTCCCGGAAGAATGCGGGTTATTTGTAGACTTTGGGGGTGATGACGCCCCGGAGCACCACCAGCGCATTGGTGACCAGCGCTTCGAGTTCGTTCTCGCCCGGATAGACCGCGATCGGAGCGATGAACGAGCAGCGTTCGCGGATGTACTCCACGACAGGCTCGTTGTAGGCGATGCCGCCCGTGAGGACGATGGTCTGAACGCTGCCCGAGAGGGCCGCGGCCATGGCTCCGATCTGTTTCACGATGTTGTAGCACATGGCGTCGAGAACCTTTTTGGCCCGCTGGTCGCCCTGCGCGATGCGTTCCATGACCTGAATCACGGAGTTGGTTCCCAGGTAGGCCACCAGCCCGCCTTTGCTCGAAATGAATTTCAGCAGCTCCTCTTTCGTATATTGTCCCGAGAAGCAGACCTTGATCAGTTCGCTCGAGGGGATGCTCCCCGCGCGGTCCGGGGCGAAAGGACCGTCGCCGTCGAGCGCGTTGTTGACATCGACGATACGTCCCTGCTTGTGTGCGGCGACCGAAATGCCGCCGCCCATGTGGGCCACGATCAGATTCGACTCTTCGTACACCCAGCCCATCCGTTCGCAGTGGAGACGCGCCGTGGCCTTCTGGTTCAGGGCGTGGAAGACCGGTTTGCGCGGGCACATCGGCATGCCCGAGATGCGTGCCGCGTCGTCCATCTCGTCGACCACCGGCGGGTCGGCGATGTAGGCCTTGACACCCGCCATGTGGGCGATCTGTGCGGCCAGCAGTCCCCCGAGGTTGCAGGCGTGTTTCATCTGCGCGTTCCGCAGATCGTAGCGCATGCGCGAATTGACTTCGTAGACTCCTGCGGGAATGGGGCGTATCAGTCCGCCGCGGCCGATCACCGCCGAGAGGTTTCTGATGTCGAACGCCTCTTCGCGGAGCGCCGAAAGGATCAGTCCGCGGCGCCAGTCCAGCTGGTCGTTCACGCCGGCGAAGCGGGAGATTTCCTCGGTGGAGTGACGGAGGTTCAATTCCAACAAAGGCCGCTCCTCGTCGTAGAGGGCGACCTTTGTAGACGTTGAGCCGGGATTTATTGCTAAAATTTTGTAGCCCATAAGTTCTCGGTTCGTTTTTAACGTGAGTCCGACGGATTCGCAACGACTGATTGTCGAAGGGTGACTTTCAACCGGGAGGCGTTGTTTCTTTCGTCGGGCTGATTTAAGATTGGGTTAGGTCCGGATGACCGGAATTTTATTTTTTTACCGCCAGGCAGGCCAGCGCTATTGAGAAGAGCTTGGTCTTGCTCGTGTCGCCGCGCGAGGTGAGCACGCACGGAACCTTCGTACCCATGACCATCGCCGCCAGTTCGCCGCCGCAGAGGTGCGAGACCGACTTGAAGAAGACGTTGGCCGATTCGAGGTTGGGGAACAGCAGGCAGTCCGGATCGCCGGCCACCGACGAACCCTTGACCTTTTTGTGCTCGGCGACCTCCTTGTAGAGCGCCACGTCCAGCGACAGCGGACCGTCGACGACGACGTTGCCCAGCTGGCCGCGGTCGGCCATCTTGGCCAGCAGCGCGCCTTCGGTCGAGGAGATCACGTTGGGGAGCAGCTGCTCCGAGGGGGCGATGCAGGCGATTTTCGGCGTTGCTATGCCCAGCAGGTTGGCCGTGCGGGCCAGGTAGCCGATCTGCACCATCTTCTGCTTGAAGTCGGGGAGCGGAATGACCGCCACGTCCGAGATGATCAGCAGTTTGTGGTAGCAGGGCATTTCGACGATCGAAACGTGGCTCAGGACGCCTTTCGGGGGGAACAGTCCGGCCTCCTTGTTGAGGATGCCGCGCATGTATTTGTCGGTCGAGACCAGACCTTTCATCAGAACGTCGGCGTTGCCCGAAACGACCGATGCGACGGCCTGCTGGACGCATTTCACATCGTTGGGTTCGTTGACGATGTTGAAGGCGTTGATGTCGATGCCGTTCTCCTGGCAGACCTGTTTGATAACCTCCTTGTCGCCGAAGAGCGTAGGCTCCACGAGACCCTCCTTATAGGCTTCGTAGACCGCTTCCAGCGTATGCGAATCCTGTCCGTAAGCTACGGCAAGACGTTTTTTACCCCGTTTCCTCGCCTCCTCGACGATTTCGGTAAGATGCTGAATCATGGTGTTGTTACGTTTAAAATTGATATATGCTTTATTGTTTTGCCTCTATGCTGTCGGCTGTCGGCGGTCGTTGCCGCCGCCGGCGTCGTTTGCAAGCCCGACCCCACCCCAAAACCCTCCCTCGGGGAGGGGGCTTATCGCATGCGACCGGAATGCGGACGTTATTTTACCAGATTGTAGGTGTCCGTGGCGATCACCAGCTCCTCGTTGGTGGCGATGGTGGCTACCTTGACTTTCGAATCCGCCGCCGAGAGGATCTTGTTCACGCCGCGCGCGCCCTTGTTGGCCGCAGGGTCGAATTTCACGCCCATGAACTCCAGTCCGGTGCAGACCGCTTCGCGCATTTCGCACGAATTCTCGCCCACGCCGCCCGTGAAGATGATCATGTCGACACCGCCCATTTCGGCGGCGTATTCGCCGATGAACTTCTTGATGCGTCCGTAGTACATATCGCGCGCCAGGATTGCGCGGGGATTGCCCTCGTCGTAGGCGCGGTCGATGTCGCGCATGTCGCTCGAAATGTCCGTGAGGCCCTGCACGCCCGACTTCTTGTTCATCATCGTGTTCAGCTCGGCATAGCTCATACCCTCCTTTTCGCCGATGAACGTGATGGCGCTGGCGTCCACCTGGCCGCAGCGCGTGCCCATCACCAGGCCGTCGAGCGGCGAGAAGCCCATCGAGGTGTCGTAGGACTTGCCGTTGAGAATCGCCGTCACCGAACCGCCGTTGCCGATGTGGCAGGTGATGATCCGCGAGTTGTGGAAATCCAGTCCGGCCAGTTCAGCGCCCACCTTGGCCACATACTTGTGGCTGGTTCCGTGGAAGCCGTACTTGCGCACGCGGTATTTCTCGTAATAGGCGTGGGGCAGGGCGTACATGTAATTCACCGCCGGGATCGACTGGTGGAACGAGGTGTCGAACACCGTGACCTGCTTCACGCCCGGCAGGACCTTTTCGATCGAAAGCACGCCTTCGAGATTGGCGGGGTTGTGCAGCGGGGCGATCTCGAACAGCGAGCGGATCTTCGCCTTGACGTCCTCGGTGACGATGCAGCTCTCGGGGAAGAACTCGCCGCCGTGGGCTACGCGGTGGCCGACGGCCTTCACTTCGTCGAGCGACGCGATCACGCCGTGGGCGGGGTCGGTGAGGGCGTCGAGCACGAGCTTGATGCCGGTCGTGTGGTCGGGAATCGGCTGGTGAAGCTCGAACGGCTCCTTGCCGACGGGTTTATGGGTCAGGTCGCCTTCCGGGAGGCCGATACGTTCCACGATGCCTTTTGCGAGCAGTTTGCTCGACGCGTCCTCCATGTCGATCACCTGATATTTGATCGAAGAGGAGCCGCAGTTTAAAACCAGAATTACCATAACTTCTATTTTAATAAATCAGTTGATAAATATATCAATCTGACAAACAGACTTTTAAGAAGATTTTACAGGGGTTTTAGTAACGATTTGGAGAATGTGCGAAAT
>NZ_MNQF01000058.1:1929-3904 GCF_001915285.1 Alistipes sp. 56_sp_Nov_56_25 | reverse complement strand
CTTATTCATAGCAATAATAATGAAAAGACGGAGCAGGCTATGTCTGCTCCGTCGGTTATTTAGTTCATGTTGTTACTATGCCGCCGTTTTCATCTCCTCAGGCATCCGGATATCGGGTTCGATATCCGGGTCCATAGGAATAATCAGCGGCTCCGGGGTGGGTTCTATAGCGGGCGTCTCGTCCGGCAGCAGCTCGGGCATCTCCGGTTCGGCATCCGGTGCCTCCTGCATCGAAACCGCCATCTCCTCGGCCTCGGCTTTTGCCTGCAAAGCGTCGATCTGCTCCTGAAGACGGGCTTTGCGCTTTTCGTATGTTTCCAGATACTGTTGTTGAACGGCTTGGCTCTGTTCCGCGAAGTTCAGGTCTGCGAAGCGGCACATCATGCCCGTCAGAAGCGTTTCATCCGTACATCCGTACTCCGGAGCCGCCGAGCGGAAATAGTCCACCAGATAAGCGCGGACCAGCGCCGCCTGCTGCTTGGCCGTAATGCGTCCCGCAGCGGCGAATTGTTCCCGGTCGGTCAGGTAAGAGCCCTCCTTGGGCCGGAAACCGCACTGACGGAGTTTCGAGTCGCTCATTACGCGCTGCATCACGGCATAGTAGAACATCTGCTGCTCCTCTTTCTGCAAGGGCTTGTTCGCAACCTTCACATCGAGGAAGACACGCTTCATATCGGTCGTGATGTGTTCGTAGCAGATTTCCCGGTTGCGGCGATCCTGCTGCATCAGCCCTTCCAGCGGAGAAGGCGGGACGACGGTGACGAAGACCTTGTGCTCATCGTCCTGGCCCTCGTTTACCGTCACTTCCCGCTCTTCGTCCTCGATCTCTTCGTAGCGGAGCTCGATATCGAGGTTGCCGATGACGGCATACTTGCGCACCCGTCCTTCCGAGATGTCGAACTCCAACCGCTGAGTTTCTTCGGCAAACGCCGCCATTTCGGCCTCGTACTCCTCCTTAGCCTCAGTAAAATCCTCTTCTGACTCGAACTCCTCGGCTTGTGGAGCGTCGGGCATCTGAGGGCCTTTATCGTAGTGATAAACGCTGTATTCCAGCTCTTCGACGTGATAGCCCTCTTTCTCAAGAGCTTCGAGTACTGCGGCAGGCGTTTCGCCGTCCGTAGCCAGCGTCGTACGCGGGTCGTCCTTCAGGAGTTTCACGGCTTTCTGTACCAAAAACTCGTTGTTCTTGCGGATCATGCACTCGCGGTTTTGACAGCCCGCGCAACCGCCCGTACATTCGTCCTTAAACAACACCTGATTGGCCGTGTTGTGCTGGCAGGAAAGGCACTCCGTCTTATCGAAGTTATAGCTTTCCAGCTTGGTCATGTAACGCTCGTAGAGACGCCGGGCGATCTCCTTGATCCGCGCCGTCTTCCACGAGTTGTAGCACCCCTCGGCGAAATGATCGTCGTAGACCTCCTGCTGGATGTCGGCCGGATATTTGGCGATCTCCGTGGCGACACCCACCGAGATATCCTCCCGGTCGAGCATCCCGGCCAAAGCGTCGATCAGTTCGCAGAGTTTCAGTCGCGAGCGGATGTAGGCTTCCGACTTGCCGAACTTGCCCACGAGGCTCTCGATCGTATGCCGTCCCGACTGCAGGGCCCGCTTGTAGGCGGCGGCCTCCTCGCGCGGCCGCACGTCCTCGCGCTGCAGGTTCTCCGTGATGGCGGCATCCTCGGCCTCGGCGTCCGACAAATCCCGTACCAAGGCCGGGATGAATTTCAGATTCGCCATGGCCGCGGCCCAGTAGCGGCGCTCGCCGTAGACGATCTCGAAGCCCTCGTCCTTCGGACGCACGCAGATAGGCTGCAGTACGCCCGACTGTTTGATGCTCTCGGCAAGTTCCAGCAGCGTATCCTCACGGAAGTTCTTGCGGGGATTGTAGGTCGAATTGACGATCTTGTTCAGATCCAGCAGCCGGACATCCGTCTCGGGATGGGCTGCCGGTTGTTCGGCAGGACTGGTTTCTGCG
>NZ_MNQF01000058.1:1565-1841 GCF_001915285.1 Alistipes sp. 56_sp_Nov_56_25 | reverse complement strand
GGCGTCCGAACTGCGGTCTTACCGCTCTGCTTCGATTTCGAATTTGCTTTCGCAGTCTGCATAACATGTAACAGTTTTTACCGTGTGTCTCACGTGTTTGTGTCTGTACAACCTTTATTTGTCATTGATCGCACAGGCAATGAATAATATGTTATGAGGCTTTATATTCCGAACGGGTCGGTTGCCTCGGGAAGATTCATAAGCCCGCGGCGCAGGTGCAGGGGCGGAAAAATACCGCAGCCCCGGCGAGGATGATTTTTCCGTCCCGGAGCCGGA
>NZ_MNQF01000058.1:0-1559 GCF_001915285.1 Alistipes sp. 56_sp_Nov_56_25 | reverse complement strand
TTATCTTTCCCGGGGCAACCGGCAGGATAGGTAATTTCCATTTATCTTTGCCGTGACAAACATCGGAAGCAGCAGCTTCGATGTCATATTGAAACCCGTCATTTCTGGGTATAATCGGATCGAAGCATCCGGCAATATCCTGCATTCGGTCGGATTCATCTTCGTTTCCGGTATATATCTCCGGAAAATTTGCCGGTTCCATACGAACTGTTAATTTTGTAATAGATTCAGTTTATCGGAATGCGTAAATCGGTATTCATACTGCTAACGGTTTTCACGGCCTGCCTGCTCTGCAAGGAGTCGGAGAATATGCCGGGCACCTCTCGGAAATTCATGGATGAAACATTCCTAAACCGTGGGGAGGAGAATTTACTTGCCAGGCAATGGCAATGTGAATATATCTATTCCGATTTAAGTTTCACCAGTGTCTTGCCGGAGGCCAAAAAGACACGCTCGACCGTATCCATGTTCCGGCACGGAGCCCATAGGCGCTTGCGTGCCACGGTTTTATCAATGTGTTGCGTCACATACGGGATTTCGGGCGTCGCAGGACTCGCAGCAAGGGTACACGGAAAAGGTTTCGTGGCCGGCCTACATGCCGTAGACTATTACGTCTATCGCCTGCACCGGCTCATTATTTAGCCATATGGCAAGAAGACTCGCAAAGGCCGGGTAAAAACATGGAATGTCCGGAAAACGGGAAAGTTGTATGTCCTGTTTTCGGGGGAATAAAATGCCCGGCTGTCTCACGCTCGAAATTCGTTTTTTATACGTGTCGCCCCGATGCATATACGATAAATATCGCTCCGGACGGCTCTGTTCTTTCGGAGAATCCTAAAGATGGAGATTTACGATGTACCGATATGCTGACGCGTTCCGTTGTTCACGACGGAATTTTTTATGTTTTGAAGAGAGCTGTCGTGATCTCACACAACGGCCTGTACGGGTAGATGAAAAGTGTCTTTGGAGGGAGTTTTCGGTATTCCCATATGACGGTATAAACACTCCGGACACCGTTTCCCAACAGTATCCGGAGCTGACAAAATTGTGCTTGCGGTATTTTGCACAGGATAAAAATACGGATTCTTTTCGAAAGCAGCAAGCCGTGCCCCGGTTTTTCAGCTTCCGGCGGTTCATCCTCGAGAATTTGCGTTTCTTATATCGCCGCCCGTTTTAGCAATTTTTCCCGCGGGCCGATATTCGGTTTGTATATTTTAATAGACCGAAAATAATTATTTTGGAGTCCTGAAAAACATAATCTCCGTAAGCTGTATGGTAGAATTGGATAAAAGCCAAAAGAAAATTGCCCGAACACTCATAAGCCGGGCCTTGGAGCGTGAATGCTGTACCTTTCTGGCGAAACTCAAACGACTCCTGCAGGATGAAAAAGCGCAGTCCTGCCATGAGAAATATTTGGAAATATATAAGAGCATACAGACATTCGACAAAGATATAAGTCGTCAGTATGACGGTCTGAACGGCTCCCGCTATGCTTTGACGGTATTCAGCCTTTTCTATAACGGAATCCTTACGGAGAAGGATCTCTCGGAATTCGACGA
>NZ_MNQF01000023.1:0-28103 GCF_001915285.1 Alistipes sp. 56_sp_Nov_56_25 | reverse complement strand
GAACTCAATAGTTTGGATGCTATTAAGTTACTAAAAACCAGAAATATGCACAACCTTTCATTTGTCATTTTACTAACTTTTTAATTCAACCAACGGGTTTTTGACATATTTTATATATCTTTGGTGGAAGATATGCGCACCCCGCCGTATCCAACGCAAAGTTACCTAAAAAAACGCACCATGAAACCATTCCGCGCCGCATTGTTTGCCCTCATCGTCCTGCTGTCCGCCGCATGCAGCCGCCCGGCGAGCGACATCGTCGAGTCGTCGACCAACGGACTGTCGGGCGTCCGGATGCCGGTTCAGGTGACCCTGCGCGAGGGCGTCGAACTGGCCGAAGACGACCTGGAGGACGCCGTATCGTTCACCCCGTCGGCCGACGTCGAAGTTTCCCGGCTGGGCGTGCGGACGCTGCGCATCGTCCCGAAATCTCCCCTGAAGAGCGACACCCGCTACAAGGTGGCGCTCGACGCATCGAAACTCACCGGCGGAAAGGCCAAAGGCGTCGCCGAGTTCGAATTCTCGACGCCGAAACTGCGTTTCTCCTACAACCCCTGCTGGTTGCAGCAGAGCGACGACCTGAAATACTACGTGCTGGTCGGCGAAACGGTCTCGTCGGATTACGCCGCCGACGACTACGTGGAGCAGCGGCTCAAGATCAAGGGACTTCTGAAACCCGAAGTGACCTGGACCCATTCGGAGGACGGCACGGTCCACAAATACCGGGTCGAAAACATCCCGACCCGCAGCGACGAAAGCTACAAGCTGACCCTCGACTTCGACCTCGACCCGAAGCGGAACGTCGAGATGGAGGTCCCCCGCAAGGGCGAATACATCGTACTGGACCACACCGTGCAGACCGAGCCGCTGGCCGTGGTCGTCACCTTCTCCGAGCCGCTCAAGCCCAACCAGGATTTCAGGAACCTGATCCGCTTCGACCCGAAATTCCGGACCTCGGTCGACCGGAACCGCCTCTACATCTACCCCGAAACGCAACTCACGGGGAACTACGAGGTCGAAATCAGCCGCGAGGTGCAGAACAAGGCGGGGCGCCGGCTCGACGAAAGCTACACCTTCACCGCGGCGCTGCCCTCGCAGGCCCCCGCGATCCGCTTCACGGGCAAAGGCTCCATCCTGCCCTCGTCCAACCGCATGAGCCTGCTGTTCGAATCGGTGAACTTCGCCCGGGCGCGGGTGCGCGTGCGGAAGATCTTCGCCAACAACCTGCTGCAATTCTTCCAGCGGAACTACTACGGCGACACCTATTTCTCCGACATGGAGTACGTCTCCCGCATCGTCCGCGACACGACCATCGACCTCGGAGACAAGGCCTCGACGCGGCTCGACCGCACCAACAGCTACTCGCTCGACCTCAGCCGCCTGATCACCGACAGCCGGAAGTCGATGTACCTGCTCGAAATCAAGGGCGTCGACCCGCTGATTCCGGTTGAGAGCAACGATTACGACTACTATTTCGGCGACTACCGGACCTACGCCGAGCGGTCGAAGGTCGTCATCCAGTCCGACATCGGCATCATCTGCAAGAGCAGCGGCGACGGGGAGCTGATCGTCTACACCACCGACCTGGTCTCGGCGCGCCCGAAAGGCAGCTGCAAGGTCCGGGCCTACGACCGCCAGAACCAGCAGCTGGCCGAAGCCGTCACCGACTCCGAAGGACGCGCCGTGCTGAAATGCGGGGACGAACCCTACACGGTGCTGGCCGAGGCTAACGGCGACGCGGCCTTCGTCCGGGTGGAGCGGGGCGCGGCGCTTTCGTTGAGCAATTTCGACGTGGGCGGCACGACCGACACGAAGGGGATAAAGGGCTATCTGTTCGGCGAACGGGGCGTCTGGCGCCCGGGCGACGAAATTTACCTCACGCTGATCGTCGCCTCGGACAACCCGCTGCCGGAGAACCACCCGGCGTCGCTGGAGTTCTACAACCCCAACGGGCAGTTGGTGCAGTCGGCGGTCAGCAGCGGTTCCACGGACGGAATCCATACGTTCAAATTACGGACGACGCCCGCCTCCCCCACGGGAATCTGGCGCGCGAAAGCGACCTTCGGCGGCGCGACGTTCGAGAAAAACATCCGCGTGGACGCCGTCAAGCCCAACCGGATGAAGATCGAGATGCGCCTCGGCGACGGACAGACCGTCGACGCGAAAGAGTTCACCGGCCGGCTGACGGCCCGGTGGCTACACGGCGCACCGGCCGCAGGATCGAAAGTCACGCTCCAGGCGCAGCTGTCGCAGATTCCGACGCGCTTCAAGGGTTACCCCGACTATTCGTTCGACGACGCCACGAAGCAGTTCGCCCCCGAGGAGCGGGAGATCGTCTCCGGCACGACCGGCACCGACGGCGCGCTGCAACTGACCACCGACCGGCTCTCCTCGCTGGAAGGGTTGAGTCCGGGGATGCTGAACGGCAAATTCACCGTCAAGGTCTTCGAAAAGAGCGGCGATTTCAGCGTCGACCAGCAGATCGCGGCCGTCTCGCCCTACAACGCCTATTTCGGAATCGGCGTAACCGCCCAACAAAGCGACTGGGGCGAGGAGTACCTCGACAGCAAACGCGACCATGCGCTGCGGCTCGTCCTGCTCGACGCCCGGGGCCGCCCCGCGACGGGCACGGAGGAGGCGACCGTGACGGTTTACAGGATGAGTTCCTACTGGTGGTGGGACGCCTCGTCGGCGGCTTCCCAGGCCCGCTACGCCAAAAGCGCGCTCAACGCCCAGTACAAAACCCTGCGGGCCACCCTCTCGAACGGCACGGGACAGGTCACGATGCGCTGGAGTGCGGGCGATTACGGCTATTACCTCATCCGCGTGACGGGCGCGCGGCAGGCGCATTCGGCGACGTGCGTCGTCTGCGTGTCGTCGTCCGATCACCGGGGCGGCATCTCCTCGGTGACCGACGCCGCGACACGCCTGGCCATCGCCCGCGACAAGGACAAATACGTGCCGGGCGACAAGGCGAAGATCACCATCCCTTCGTCCCCGGGCGCCCGGGCCTTGGTGAGCGTCGAGAGCGGCAGCTTCGTCCGCGAAAGCCGCTGGATAGCATGCACCGACCGGCAGACCTCCTTCGAGATTCCCGTCAGGGAGGGCATGGCCCCGAACGTCTACGTCTCGGTGACCCTCGTCCAACCCCACGGCAACACGCTCAACGACGCGCCGATCAGGCTGTTCGGCGTTCTGCGGCTTCCGGTCGAGGACGCCGGCACGCGCCTGGCGCCCGTCGTCGAGATGCCCGAATCGGTGAAACCCGAGTCGGAAATCACGATCCGGGTCCGCGAGCGGAACGGCAGGCGGATGAGCTACGTGCTGGCGCTGGTCGACGAGGGACTGCTGGGGCTGACGCGTTTCAGGACGCCCGACCCCTACCTCTATTTCAACGCCACCGAAGCGCTGGGCGTCCGCACGTGGGACCTGTTCGACCATGTCATCGGCGCCTACGGCGGCCGCATCGAGCAGCTGTTCGCCATCGGCGGCGACGCCGAGCAGCCGAACACCGGAGCGCTCCGGGCGCAGCGGTTCAAACCCGTCGTGCGGTTCCTCGGCGCCGAGAAGCTGGGCGCCGGGAAGACCAACACCCACAAGATCGCGCTGCCGCCCTACTTCGGGTCGGTGCGCGTGATGGTCGTAGCGTCCAACGGCCGCGCCTTCGGCTCCGCGGCGAAGGAGGTCGCCGTGAAAAAACCGCTTCTGGTGCAGGCGACCCTGCCCCGCGTGGTCTCCACGGAGGAGGAGATCGAACTTCCGGTCACGGTCTTCGCCCTCGAAAAAGGGGTCGGCAAAACCGACGTCCGGGTGAGCGTGAACGAAGCGTTCTCCGTGGTCGGGCCGCAGAGCCGGAGCGTCGTCCTCGGCGACGAGGGCGAACAGGTCGTCACCTTCCGGCTCAAGGCGGGCCGGCAGACCGGAATCGGGAAGGTCCGCGTCACGGCGGCCTCTTCCGGCGACAACTCCGCCTCGGAGATCGAGATCGACGTGCGGGAGCCGAATCCCTACGTCACGACCTCGGAAGAGCACATCCTCCAGCCGGGCGAAACGGTCTCCGTCAAGCCCCTGAAAGCCTCCGGAACGGCCCGTCTGGAGCTTTCGTCGATTCCTCCGATCGACCTTTCGCGCCGCCTCGAATACCTCGTGCGCTACCCCCACGGCTGCATCGAGCAGATCACCTCGGGAGCCTTCCCGCAACTCTACCTACACTCCATAGCCGAGTGCGACGAAGAGATGTTGCAGGACATCGACCGCAATATCAAGAGCCTCCTGTCGCGGCTGGGCGGCTATCAGCTCTCCAACGGCGCATTCGCCTACTGGAGCGGCGGAACTTCGCCTTCGGAATGGGGCACGGCCTACGCGGTCCATTTCATGGCCGAAGCCGCGAAATACGGCTACGCCGTCGACCGGACGACGCTCGAACGCGCACTCAAATACCTGCGCGGCAACACCTTCGACAATCCGCTGACGCTGGCCTACGCACAATACGTCCTCGCACTGGCCGGCACGCCCGACCGGGGCGCCATGAACCGCCTGCGGGAGAGGTCGGCGCAGGCCGGCAGCGACGCGCGATGGCTGCTGGCCGCAGCCTACGCCCTCGACGGCAACCGGAAGGTGGCCGAAGAGCTGACCGCACAGACCGCCGGCACGGCGGCTCCGAAGGCCGACCCCTACGACGGAACCTATAACAGTCCCGAACGGCAGATGGCGATCGTGCTGATGACGCAGACGCTGCTCGGACAGCGCGAAGCGGCGTTCCGCACGGCCCTCAAAATGTCCGACATCCTGAAGAAGGACAAGTGGTTAAGTACGCAGTCGACGGCCTGGATGCTCAACACGCTGGCGAATTTCGCCTCCACGGGACAGACGGGGATCGACGCCCGGATCGGCCGGGAACCGATCCGAAGCGCCAAGTCGATCGCCTCCATGCCGCTCACCGCCCCAACCGAAGTGAGGAACACCGGCACGGGCAGCCTCCATCTGGTCGTGAGCCAGAGCTACACGCCCGGCAAGGGCGAGGAGGCGGAAGCCGCAAGCAGCCTGAAGATCGACGTCCGCTACCGGGACATGAACGGCGCGCCGCTCGACCCGCGGTCGGTCGCCGTGTCGACGGACTTCTACGCCGTGGTGACGGTCACGAACACCAGCGGCTACGAGCGTTACGCCGACCTGGCCCTGACGCACATCGTCCCGGCAGGCTGGGAGATCACCTCCGAACGGGACCTTTCGACGGTCACCTACCAGGACATCCGCGACGACCGGGTTTTGAGCTACTTCGACCTCCGGAGCGGCGAAAGCAAGGAGATCCCGATCAAACTCACGGCGACCTACAAGGGCCGCTACTACCTCCCCTCGGTCTGCTGCGAGGCGATGTACGACAACTCGGTGCGGGCGCTCCGGAAGGGCGAATGGGTCGAGGTCGTCGGGCAGACGCCGGCCGGAAACTGAACGACACGGCCCTGAAATAACGGAACATCCCCGTAATGCATGCGCATTACGGGGATGTTTTTACGGACCGGACGGCTATTCGTCCTTGCCTTCGAAGAAATAGGTGGCGTAGTTCAGCCCTGCGGCATCGTAGCACTTGCGCAGGGAGTTCATGCGGTGTTTGAAGTCGTCGAAATCCTTGCGGTCGTAGGACCAGCCCACCTCGGCGATGGCGGCCAGACGCGGCAGCAGCATGTGCTTCAGGTGCGGGAACGTGGCGATATACTCGGTCCACAGGTTGCCCTGCACGCCGAGGATGTAGGCACGCTCCCCGGGCGTAAGCTGGTCGTAGGGGTCCAGTTCGTAGACCTTGCGCATCGGGACATAGCCGCCGATGGCCATCGGCTCCTTCGTCGGGGTCTTGGTCTGGTAGTAGTCCAGGTAGCAATGGACATTGGGCGCCATGATGACGTGGTTGCCGGCCTTGGCCGCCGCAATGCCGCCCTTCGAGCCGCGCCACGACATGACGGTCGCCGTGGGCGAAACGCCGCCTTCGAGAATCTCGTCCCAGCCGATGATCTTCCGGCCGTGCTCGCGGAGCCACTTCTCCATGCGGCGCACCGTGTAGCTCTGAAGCTCGAACTCGTCCTTCAGCCCCTCGGTCCGGATGCGCTCCTGACACAGCGGGCACTGTTTCCAGCTGTCCTTCGGACACTCGTCGCCACCGATGTGGATGAACTCCGAGGGAAAGAGTTCGAGCACCTCGGCGAAGACGTTCTGCAGAAACTCGAACGTCGTCTCCTTGCCCGGGCAGAAGACCTCTTTGCTGATGCCCCAGCGCCGGCGCACCTCGTAGCCCTCGCCCTTGCAGCCCAGCCACGGATAGGAGGTGAGCGCCGCGACGGCATGCCCCGGAAGCTCGATTTCGGGAATCACCGTGATATAGCGGTCGGCGGCGTATTTCACGATCTCGCGGATCTGCTTCTGCGTGTAATAGCCGCCGTGAGGCGTCTTGTCATACTCGCTCGAGGTGTGATGGTGGCCGATGAGCGTCTCCCCGCGCACCGATCCCACGCGCGTCAGCTCGGGGTATTTTTTGATCTCGATACGCCAGCCCTGATCGTCGGTCAGGTGCCAGTGGAACTTGTTGAGCTTGTGTATGGCGAGGATGTCGATATACTCCTTGACCTCGTCCACCGTCCAGAAATGACGGCAGGGATCGAGCATGCCCCCGCGGTGGGCGAAATAGGGTTTGTCGCTGACCGTCACGGCGGGCACGACGCCTTCGCCGTCGATGACCAGCTGGCGCAGGCTTTGCAGGCCGTGGAAGACGCCCTGCGGCGTTCCGCCGCGCACCTCGACGCCCGAAGGAGTCACGGCGAGCGTATAGGCCTCGGCCTCCAGCGAGCCGTCCACCGCCAGACGGACGTCGCCCTCGGCGGCGGTTTTCATCACCCCTCCGACGACAGGCGCGACCTCCCCGGCAAAAATCCGGGCCGAGCGGCGCAGTTCGGCATTCTTGCCGACGCCGATCACGGTCGACGCGGTTACGGTGAACGTCCCCGCGCCGGGTGTCACCGAGAGGGGTTTGGGAACGATGTTGACCTCGGGTCCCGCCCCGAAGGCCGCGCACGACAGACCGACGGCGCACAGCGAAAAAAAGAGTCTCTTCATATTGATTCAGGTTATGGTTGAAATTGTGGTTTCAGCGGAAATTCGTGCGTATGGACCGTCTTGTCGCGGGGACCGGCGATCCGTACGCGGATCAGGCTGTCGGCGACATCGCAGCGCACGCAGCTTCGGTTGTCGTTGACCACGATCGGGAACTTCGCGTCCCGTTCCCCGGCGGGATGGAACGAATAACGGTGGTCGTGGCCGCAGAGCATCAGGTCGATCCCGGCCTCGTTGAGCACCGGCACGAAGAGTTCGTTCAGGTGAACGCTCCCGTGCCAGGCCCCGGCCGCAGGCGGGATATGGAGCAGGACGATGCGCGCCGAAGCCGTGAGGAACTCCTCCGAGCGCACGGCCTTTTTCAGCCACGCGCACTCCTCGGCGCGGTAGGCGTCGTAATCGGCCAGCCCGTTGTACTCCGCATGGTCGTCGGGCTTGTCCTCGCCGCAGTCGAGCAGCAGGATACAGACGTCGCCGTAGCGATAAATGCCGTAGAACCGCCCGTCCCGCCCGGGAAAATAATCCCCGAGGCTGTCGGCGAAGACGCCGCGCGTCTCGTGGTTGCCGCGGGTGAAGAGAATCGGCGTCCCGGCAGCGAAAAGCGCGGCCGAAGCGTCGAGGTAGTCCTTGAAAAGCTGCTCCCCGCTCTCGACGCTGCTCGACATGTCGCCGTTGAAAGCCACGAATCCCAGTTCGGAAAAGTCCACGCGTTTGCAGAGCCGGGTCAGGACGTCGGCCTTGCCGTGGATGTCGTTCAGCACGAGGAACGAGCATCCGGAACCCGCAGCCGGAAAGGTGCGGAACCCGTAGGCCCGGCGCCGCGACGCATCGGCGCCGACAGTCTTTCCATAGGTGACGTTGTTGACGTCGGGCCACGACTGAACCTCCTGCGAAAAGATCCGGTAACGGTAGTCGGTCCCGGGTTGCAGCCCCCGGACACGAACGGCGTGCAGCGTCCTGCCGGCCAGCTTGCGGCCGGCGACGGTCTGGTAATGGCGCGGCTGCGGCGGTGCGGGCGCAAGGCTGTCGGCGGGCGACGCCTCGACCCACGAAAGCGCGGGCCTGTTGGTGGTCCAGACCACCGTCACTCCGTCCTGCGACATGTCGCACAGGTAAGGCCCGTGCGTAATTCGGAATTCCTGTGCGGCGGCCGTCAGTGCGAAGGCCAGTCCCGCAAACACGAAAAGCAGTTTCTTCATCCCATTTCCGGTTGATCGCCTCGTCGGCAAAGGCTTCGGTCCCCACGCAGGCGGGAGGCCGGATTTTACGCTACGCAAGATAGCGATTATTCGCGAAACCGCCGCATTAATGACAAAAAAAGGAGGCGAATCGTTTTCCGTTCGCCTCCTTTTCGTTATTTTTCCGCGTCTATTTTATCCGTTTGAGAAGCCTCTCCTTGCAGTCGGAGTCCTTGAGCATGGCCACGAAATAGCGGGCGTCGGCCCGGTTCGCCGCCGAAGGGTCGGCCTCGTAAACCGCCACGAAATGTTCGGCGTGCGCGACCAGGGCATGCCGGCAATCGAAATTGACCATCAACGCCTCCGCCCCGTCATCCGCCGTCCGGCCCCGGCCCCACGAAAGCCCCGTGACCGTCTCACCGCCGCCGACCGCCGTGCAGGCTCCGGGATCGACGCCCAGAAGATTGATCGTCAGCGAAGGATAATAGAAATAGAGTCCGCCGGGCATCTCGACCGTCAGCGTGAGCGTGTTTTCCGTCACCCGCGCGTTTACGACGGCATGGTGTCGCAGATAGTTGTATTCGAAATACTCCTCGGCCGCAGGCATCCACAGGCAATCCTCGCCATCCCGGCCGTAGGTGTTGTTGAGCCACAGCAGCATCTCGGACCAGAAACGGTCGGTGCCGTGCACGCCGATATTCACCGCTTCGCGCTCCTCCACGGGTCGGGCCATCTGCGCCTCGATCACCGCCGGAATCGCCGCCGGCAGCCACAGTCCCCGCTCGATGCGCGTTCGCAGCAGATCGCCGTTCACGGCAAAAGGCCGGAGCTTCTCACCGCCCGACTGCAGGAAAATCGTCTGGATCGGATCGTAGCCCTCCGCCGCCGCGACATAAGCCTTGTTGCCGTTGGGTTCGATCAGCATCTTGCAGCCGCGTCCCGCGAGGCGGTCGAGGACGATCCGCTGCGAGGAGACGAAGTGCGCACGGATCGAGTCGGGCACATCGACCGACAGCGTGTTCACATCGTGGAAGGCGATTCCGACCCCGTAGTTGAGCATCTCGATCACATCGTCCCACATCAACCCCGCCCGCATGAAAAAGCGGTAATAATTCTCCGTAAAGCCCGGCCGCACCACAGCCTTGTCATCCATATAGTCCCACTCGGGGGAAATGGCGGTGGTAAAGGAGAAGCGCACTTCGCGTCCCGTCCCGTCGGTCGAGCCCAGCGCCTTGCCGAAAGAGTAGGTATCGGGCGGCATATCCCCGCCGCGCAGATGCGGCGCATTGTAGAAATAAGTATCCGAAAGGGGACGTCCGTTGATCGCGGCCCACGTGGTCGAGAAAGCCGCCTGCTTGCAGTCGTCCTGCGTCAGGAGCAGCAGCAGCGACTTGTTGTATTTCAGGGGAGGAATTTCGATACGCGCCGCCGAAAGATCGGTCCCCGGCCCGAACGACAGCGCGATCTCGGCCGTTATCTGCCCGGGTTCATCGCCGAAGGGATAGAGGTATTCCGTCGGGGGGGGGAATCGGGATTGTCCGGCTCCTCGGGATTCTGCGTCCCCGGTTTCGGCATCTTGACGCATCCCGCCAGCAGCAGGATCGCCGAAGCGGCGAACAGCGCGTATCTTATCGGGCTTGTTTTCATGGAACAAAGATAGGAGAAAATAGAACGGGTGCAACACGGGATTGCAAATGGTTCCGCAGAACCTTCCGGCCGGTAAAAGCGTCGTTACGACCCCGAAACAGAGCGAATCGGAAATATCAGCGTCTCTTCGGCGCCTTTTTCTTTTTGCGCACCGACCAGCCGAAATGACCCAACGCCTCGCCCAGCGCGAAATACTCGCCGTGGGAGTAGACGATCGGATCGGCCCGTTCAAGGCAGAACCGCCCCGCCGCCGGATCTATGTAGGCCTCGTCGGCCTGAACGCCGACCACCTCGGCCAGGAACATGTCGTGCGTCCCGAGCGGCAGCACCTGCCGGACACGGCATTCGATGTTGACGGGTGATTCGGCAATCAGGGGTGCGGCGACCTTTTCCGACGGCACGGCCGTCAGGCCCATCTCGCGGAATTTGTCGAAGTCGCGGCCCGAGCGCACCCCGCACCAGTCTGCGGCGCGCGCCAGACGGCGCGTCGTGAGGTTGATGACGAACTCGCCCGTACGGCTGATAATCGCGTGGGAATGGCGTTCGGGACGCACCGAGATAAAGCACATCGGCGGGTCGGAGCAGACCGTTCCGGTCCACGCCACGGTCAGCATGTTATACTCCTCGGGCGCCGCGCCGCAGCTCACCAGCACCGCCGGCAGCGGATAAAGCACCGTCCCCGGTTTCCAGCTCTGTTTCATATCGCTTTCATTTTGGGACAAAGGTAAAGGTTTTTCCCTATCTTTGGAGCCGTGACGACACTTTTCAGTGCGCGCTCGTCCTTGCTGCGCCGAATACGATCCGGTTTTGCACCGTATCCGGCTTTTATGTACCTTTGCTCACGTATGATCGCCGATTTCGTCCGATACCTCGAAGCCGAACGCCGCTACTCGCCGCTCACGGTCCGCAACTACCGCCACGACGTGGAGCAGTTCCTCGCGTGGCTGGGAGTCGACGACGCACGGTTCGAACCGCAGCGGATCACCACGGACGACATCCGCGAATGGATTCTCTACCGCACCGAAACGGGCCGCGTGAGCGCCGCCTCGATGAACCGCGAGATTTCGTCGCTGCGTGCGCTGTTCCGCTGGCTGCTCCGCACGGGAGCCGTCGGCCGCGACGTCGTGCATCCGATCCCCTCGCTGCGGACTTCGCAGCGGCTGCCGGCCTTCGTCCCCGAAAGCCGCATGAACGGCATCGTCAGCGAATGCGAATGCGACAGCGAGGACTTCGTCCGCGAGCGCAATTCGCTGATCATACTTCTCCTCTACACCTGCGGCCTGCGCCTGGCGGAACTGGTCGGCATCGACCGCGACGATTTCTCCGCGGACTTCTCGTCGCTGCGCATCCGGGGCAAGGGAGACAAGGAGCGGATAGTCCCGATGCTCGAATTCGTGCGCGAAAAGATTTTACATTACATCGGGTTAATTGAGAGGCAAAATATTTGCATTTCATCGGAAAAAGCACTATTTTTAACACACAAAGGAAAACGCATATCCCGGACGGCGGTGTACCGAACGGTGCAGGAAGAACTGGACAGGGCGGGCGTACAGGGCAAGAAAAGCCCCCATGTGCTGCGGCACACATTCGCCACCCACCTTCTGAACGGCGGCGCCGATATGCGTGAAATACAGGAACTCCTCGGGCACGCCTCGTTGCAGGCCACACAGGTCTACACGCACAACAGCATCGCCAGGCTCCGGGAGATTTACGCGAAGGCCCATCCCCGCGAAAAGGGAGGCAAATGATTAACTTTTATAAACTGTAAGGCTATGAACGTACAGATTCAATCCGTGAAATTCGACGCCGACAAACGGCTCGTCGAATTCGTGAATGCCAAAATGGCGAAGTTGGACCGCTTTGCGGAGCGCTCGACCGGAGCCGAGGTCATTCTCAAACTCGATAAGGACCACGAAAAAGGAAATAAATTCGCAACCATCACGCTGCACATGCCCGGCGAAGACCTGGTGGCCTGCCACCAGTCGAAAGCCTTCGAGGAGTCGGTCGACGAAGCCATCGACGCCCTAAAACGCCAGCTGGACAAATTCAAGGCGAAATTCGAGAAATAAAACCCCACCAACCTTTAATACCTTAACTAACCAACGCCGCGACGGCCGCCTTTCGATAAGGCGGCCGTCGCATTTTTTCGGGAGCAGGACAAAGAAAGGAAGAACCCGGTCCGAATACCCTACCTACTCACCGTCCCACTCCCTGCGGGCTTCGGTCCGGGCACATGGTTTCCAATCAATAGGCCCACTCGAAATCGTCGACTTGCATCGTATTGGTCGAACAACCCGTCAGGTAGTCGCCGCGCATGCTCGTAGCGCACGAAATCACCAGCGAGAACGGAGCCGAAGCGGGATTGGCAGCATCTTTTGCATACCAGTTGAACGGGAGCGTCGCCTCGATCCAGCCGGTTGCAGTCTGCGTAATGACCAGATCGCCATAGCCGAGAATCGCCCCTTCGTCGAGGCTTTTCGCCGTAGCAGGGTCCCACATACCCGTGGGCGCCGTCATACCCGAGGTCACGCCGTGCTGTGCCTTCCAGTTAACGACGGCCACGAAAATACGCGCACAATCCTGCTTATCCTGATAGGACGCTCCGTCGGGGTCGTACGAACCCACCTTGTCGATCTTGCCGATCTGCGCCTTGTAACGCACTTTCAGAGCACGCGGACGGGCCGTCCAGGCGTAAGGCTTACCGAAATTGACCGTCCCGGAGAAGCCCGAATAATCGAAATCGCCGGTGAACATATTTCCCGGAGCGAAAACAAAGCCAAGGACCATACGGGCCTGCAAACGGGCCGTCCCCGGCTCCGTCTCATCCTGACGGCAGAGCGGCGTAAAGAGCGTCTCTTCTCCGTTATTCTGCTCGAGGAATGCATTATTGCCGCTGTCCCAGACCTTCATGCCTTCGGGATTGGGATACGTGATCGGGAATTCGTTGTTGCTTCCATCAATCCAGATACGCTTCGACCAGCCCGACATGTCGCCGTTGGGAATCTTATCCCCGACCGCCGTGGCGAACTCCTTGCTGTCGACGGCCTGCCCGTCTTTTGCGATACGAACTTCGTAGGTCGTGGCGGCAAAAACGCCCGTACCGGCCTTAATCGTATGAACATCGAGTCCCGCCGCATTTTTCGACGTTTCGTAAACCGGAGCGAGGCGGTATTTCGAACCTTCGACGAGCACGGCGTCGGTCCAGTCGGCGGCGCCCTTTACGCGATACTGCACGCTGCCGCCATCGGGAACATTCGCAGCCGTAACGGTCGCGGTATTGGCCCACAGATCGGCATCGTTGTTATAGGCCAGAGCCACCTTGCCCGTCAGGTGGCAGGTCAGGGTTTTGGTCGTGCTCTTACCCTTCGCATCGGTCACTTTCAGAATGAATTTGTGATCCGAGGTTTCATTGTAAATCTGCGCGATCATCGGAACAAGCTTCGAAATATCGAACGTCAGGGCCGTTTTGCCCGAAACCGCCTCCCCCGAAGGGAACCCGAGCGCACCGAGCGCCTCGGCCATGCTGCCGGGATTCACGAGGTTCAGCTCGGTAGCCAAACCTACCGTTGCGAGCATTTCGGCCGTCAGAGCCGGCGAGTCGATCGTAACCGTGAAGCCCGCAATCGCTCCGGGAGCCGTCACGCCGATCTTGACCGACATCGGATTCGTGATCTCCTGCGGCTGGTCGATGTCACCGCCGTCCAATGCGATAGTCGGAACAGCGGGGGGGGGCGTCTCATCGTCCGTTCCGTCATCCCCGCACGCCACGAAGAGGGCAGCCATCATGGCCATAGCCATGGTCATAGACACTAATTTTTTCATAATCATACTATTAAAATAAAAACTCTATTTGCAATTTTGAAGCAAAAATAGAGGACTGGCGCGACGGCGGCAAATTAATTCAACGAACCCCGGGACAATCATCACCAACAGGCCTTTTTCAATAACGAACAGAATCGGCGCGCAGAGGGGAACAGACCGGAGGAAAAGGCGACAGGGGTTAAAACAGCCGGGGAGCCCCCGGTGATCCGAAACAAAAAAACGGCCGCACTTGCGTGCAGCCGTCAGTTTGGTAGTGGATAGGGGATTCGAACCCCTATGTCATGCGTGAGAGGCATGTATCCTAACCCTTAGATGAATCCACCGGTTTAGTTTTGTGGTGCAAAGATAACGCCTTCTTTCGAAACTCCAAAATTTTCCGGCAAAATCTGTGATTTTTTTCGTTTTTGGGCGTCGCAAATGCTTTTTGAGCTATCTTTACAGATAGACATAAAAACGTATCGCCATGAAATTCCCCACCCTCGCCCTCCTGGCCGCCGCCGCTCTGACGGCCGGGTCCTGCACGAAACGCCCTGTCCGGCCGCAGTTCACCGTCGTAAGCACCGACTCGCTGATCAGCGGAAACGGCTTCTCCTGCGATTTCGAATATCGCTTCGCTTCGATCGCCAACGCCCAGGACTCCCCCGCCCTCGCAGCGATCGAACGGATGAACATCGACCGTTTTTTCGACCTGGAGAATTTCGAAGGGACGCCCGAAGAGGCGGCTTCGGCCGCGATCCGTCAGGTTACCAGCGACATGACGCCTCCCGGGAATACACCGGAAAGCACCGTCCGTCCGGCATGGGAAGGCGAAATCTCCGTCGAATCCGAAGGATCGGTCGTCGACACGCTCCTCTGCTACGTGATCACGCGGGCAAGTTACACGGGCGGAGCGCACGGCATCTACGGCACGGAATGTTACAACTATTCGCTGGCGGGCGGTTACGAAATCACGACGGCCGACCTGTTCACCGAAACGCAGCTGGAGCGGCTCAACCGGCTGATCCGCGAAGATATATACGAACAATACGGGGTCCGGAGCGACGAAGAGCTGGAAACGAAGGGTTTTTTCCCGGAATACATCGGTGTAACGGAGAATTTCCTCGTCACGCCCGAAGGCATCACGTTCTACTACAATCCCTACGACATCGGATGTTACGCGCTCGGGAGCGTCGAGGTGAGCGTGAGCCGCGAGCAACTGGCCGGACTCTGACGGTCAGGCCCTGCAAGGAAAAGAAAAAAGGTCCGAGTCTCACGACTAGGACCTTCTTTTTCGGCGGGGAACCACCCCCTCCGAAAATGAGGTTCAATCGGAGGTATTCGACCGCGGAGCGAGTACCGCCCCTCTGGTCTTAGCAACGGACAACCCGTTACAACCTGCCGATTTCCTCAACCAACCTAAAACTACTAACCTAAATGAACCTTAAAACTTCACTGCAAAGATAAGGGGGATTTTTCAATTACGCAAATATTTTACGAATATATTAAATATATTTAACAATTTGGTAACATTGATCCCCCGATAAATCTACTTACCCGCTTAAGTAGCTACTCTCGCAAGTGTTTAATCCTAAACGCATTCAACGCGGCGCCACGGCCTGAAAACCCCGATCGACGGAATTTTCCGGAAAATGGAACCGGCCAATCGGGTTGAACGAAAAAACGGGCAAAACCCGGGAAGACCGAAACGGAGGTCCGGAAAATTCCGGACGCACGAAAAGAGAGGCGCCCGGAAGCGGGCATAAAAAAAGCGCCTTCCGAAAAGACGCAAAAAAAAGGAAACCTGGAACCGGACCGCAGTCCGTCTTTCCCAGTTTCCTCACCAACCTAAAACTACTAACCTAAATGAACCTTAAAACTTCACTGCAAAGATAAGGCGAAAAAACCATCCGCGCAAGCTTTTATTAAAATAATTTTCAAATTTTTTGAGTTTTTTTAATATCACCAGCCGGCAAGAATTCATACGCCCATGTAAATCAACCATATAACACCCTCGCAACCCAAACCTTAAAAAACTTTTTTCCACCCGGTATGCAGTATCGGCCGAAAAGCGCATTTATATATATAAAAAGAGCGATATGACGATCATAACGGATAAATTGCTACTTTTGCAAAATGATTTCAGCAACGTCATTTTCTTTTCGGCCAGAATCTCCCCGCGCAACACCCCGGCAGAGATTTTGCACACTCGCTATTGCCCATCCTCGAACTCCTAACCTAACCAATAGTTTTACAGTACGATGACAGTATCGTTGATCATTTCCACTTACAACTGGCCTCGGGCGCTTTACCTTTGCCTCGACAGCGTGATGCAACAGACCGTCATGCCCTCCGAAATCCTGATTGCGGACGACGGATCGGGCATGAGCACCCGCGATGTCGTAAAGCACTTCGAGAACATCTCGCCGGTTCCCGTGCGCCATATCTGGCACGAGGATAACGGTTTCCGCCTGGCGGCCATCCGCAACAAAGCCATTGCCGCCAGCAAGGGAAAATACATTATCCAGATCGACGGCGACCTGATCCTGCAACGGAATTTCATTCAGGACCACATGCTTTTCGCCCGGGAAGGATGCTTCGTCACCGGCTCCCGGGGCATCATCACCGAACTGCTGACCCGCAAGGTGCTCAGCGGGGAGATCACATCGCTGTCCCCGCTGATGAAAGGCATCCGCAGCAGCAACAATGTCGTACGAATCCCGATCATGTCGATACTCTACCATACGTTCGGCCCGACCCGCGCTCCCCGTGGGTGCAATATGGCATTCTGGCGCAACGACCTGATTCGCGTAAACGGCTACGACGAAGATTTCAAGGGCTGGGGATTCGAGGACGCCGAATTATGCATACGACTCAACAACAGCGAGATACATCAGCGTTGCATGAAATTCCGGGGCGTCGCTTTCCACCTCCATCACAACCAGGCGGAACGTTCGGGCTGCAACAGCAACGAGCAGCGTTACAAAGACAGCATCCGCTGCCACCGGACCCGCTGCGAGAAGGGGCTCGACCGGCATCTTACCTCGAAAATATCCTACGAGATCGGCAGAGGGTCGGCCATCGTCATCGGCGGCTGACCCGGTCGCAGCGAATTCGCCGCGCGCTACTTTTCGAACGATGACTTTTCGGGGAAACGGGTGTCGAGAAACGTCCGGACCCGGATACGGTCTTCGTCGGTCATACGCACGTCGTCGTTCAGGCAGAACAACGACGGATCATATTTCTCCATAATAGATTCAAGATTAGGCAGATAAGCCGGGATGCAACGCGAATCGCTGCCGCAACCCGCGCCGAAAGCCGCACGAAGCAGCCGCAAGGGGTTGCGCAGTTTGTTGAAGCGGGTCACCTTGCGCAGCGAGGCGCGTCCGCGCGCCAACGCATCGTAGAGCACCAGGGCACGCTGCCAGTCGTCGCGCGAACGGAACCGGGCGTGCTTCGTATGCTCCAGTTCGGCCCGGAAGGTCTCGCAGCATTCGAGAAAATCGCTGCGGCGGTAAGCGTCGACATTGTGGTGGGGAGCCAGCGACGAGCACCTGCCGTAACGCGCCCGCACGAGATCCTGCATGCGGAGGATCGTATGGCAATAGATGTCGTCGTCGTGCTTCTTCAGCGACTGGACCTTAAGCCGCACGATGGGGCGGCCCTGCCAGTCGAAGAAAAACCCGGGATCGACGGGGCGGCTGAAAAACATGTCGTCGTTGGCATAGAGGAAATACTCGGCCAGACCGGGAATCCGGGGCAGAAACAACTCGATGGTGCACGAATTGAAGACGGGAAGAATCTCCGCAGGCATGATCTCCCGGTGGGAAACCACCCTTATGCGCAGATTCGACGTATCGAGCCACGCAGGCGTCTGGTCGTCGGTCACAATATAGACGCGGCGTATCCACGGCGCAAATTTCTCCACCGAACGCAGGGAATAACGCAGTTCGTCGTTCTCGACGTAGCGGCACTCCCCCGCCACCTGGGGGTCCACCTGCCTGTCGGCCGGCAGAAATTCATTTTTCTTCGTCAGCCACACAGGGTCGTTCCCATCGACCCAAAGGTATACCAGATCAATGTCCATCGCATGCTTGTTTATCGGTTACACGTTTCCGCCACACCGGAATCAGATCGAACAACCGGTAGGTCTCCCGGTCGCCGCACTCCTTGATTTTCAGCCACGTAAGTCCCCAGCGGCCGAACGAACGGCGGGTAATGCGCCGGAACCTCGCGTCGAGACGTATTCCGCGGGCGTCGGCGTAGGCCACGAAGGCTTTGTGGGCCAGATATTTGTCCTGCTGCTTTTTCGGCGTCTGGCGGCTCTTGGTAATCGACGCCCCGTTGACCACATAGCGGTAAACGACATCGGGAACCGTCACCAGAACACCCCCTTCGCCCAGCAGGCGCATCGTATATTCCACATCCTCGTAACAGACCCGTTCGCGAAAGCGCAGTCCCAGCCGCAACAGCATCTCGCGCCGCAGGAGCTTGTTCATCACATAGAAATCGGGCGGGCAGCGGCAGAGGCGAAATTTCTCCTGCGCTTCGGCAGCCACCTGCCGCTCCGTATAATGAATCGTCCATTTCGAATAGGAGGGTCTGATCTTCAGCATCGAGGCGCAGGCAATGTCGGCCTCCGCCTCCCGGGCGGCCTCGTACAGCCGCTCGCAGTAAGCCGGGTCGATCCAGTCGTCGGAATCCACGAAAAGGATGAATTCGCCCGTCGCGGCGTCGAATCCCCGGTTGCGGGCGCCGCCCAGGCCGCGGTTCTCCTGCGAAATGACCCGGATGCGGTCGTCCTGCGCCGCATAGCGGTTCAGGATGTCGATCGACCGGTCGGGACTTCCGTCGTCGACGCAGATGATCTCGATCCCGCGCAGAGTCTGTCCCACCACGCTGTCCAGGCATCGGGCCAGAAACGGCTCGACATTGTAGACCGGAATGATAATGCTGACTTTCGGTTCCATCGGCTATCGAATATAATTTTTTACCGCCTCGGCGATTCGTTCGCCGTCGAGCGCCGCAGAAATGATGCCGCCGGCGTAACCGGCCCCCTCCCCTGCGGGAAACAAACCCTTCGTTTCGGGATGCATCAGCGTCCCGGGGTCGCGCGGCACGCGCACGGGCGTCGAGGTGCGCGACTCCACGCCCACGACCACCGCTTCGTTGGTCAGGTACCCGCGCATCCGGCGGCCGAAGGTCGCGATGCCCTGACGCAGTCCCTGCGCGATGAAGCCGGGCATCCACTCGTCCAGACGCGACGGCGTGATACCGGGAATGTACGACGTTCGGGGCAGCGACCCGCTTGCGCGTCCCGCCACGAAATCGGCGACCCGCTGTGCCGGAGCGATCTGATGCTCCCCGCCCCGCTGCCGCGCCGACTCTTCGAACCGCTGCTGGAATTTCAGCCCCGCCAGCTCGCCCCATTCGGCACGCAGATGTTCGAAATCCGCAAGCCGGACCTCCGTGACCAGCCCCGAATTGGCATAGGGCGACGTACGGCCGCTGGGCGACATGCCGTTGACCACCGACTCCGCGGCATCGGTCATGGCCGGTACGATGAACCCGCCCGGGCACATGCAGAACGAGTAGACCCCGCGGCCGTTTTCCTGGCTCACGAGCGAATAGGAGGCCGCCGGGAGGTACTCGCCGCGCGTCTCGCAATGGTATTGGATCGAGTCGATCAGCGCCTGCGGATGCTCGATGCGCACCCCCATGGCAAAGGGCTTGGCCTCGACGCGCACGCCGCGGCGGTGGAGCAGTTCGTAAATATCGCGCGCCGAATGGCCCGTAGCCAGCACGACGGCGGCTCCTTCGATCAGTTCGTCGCCGCACCATACGCCTTTTATCCGGTCGCCTTCGATTTTCAAATCGGTAACGCGGCTCCCGAAACGGAACACGCCGCCCGCTCCGACAATCGTCTGCCGGATACGCTGCATGATGCCCGGCAGCTTGTCGGTTCCGATGTGAGGATGGGCCTCGAAGAGAATTTCGGGCGTCGCACCGTGAAACACCAGCGTCTGCAACGCCTTGTTGTAGTCGCCGCGTTTTTTGCTGCGGGTGAAGAGCTTGCCGTCGGAAAAGGTCCCGGCTCCGCCTTCACCGAAGGCGTAGTTCGAGTCGGGGTCCACAGCGCCGTTGCGGTTGATCTGCGCGATGTCGCGCTTGCGGGCCGAAACGTCGCGCCCGCGCTCCAGAATCACGGGCCGCAGGCCCAGTTCGATCAGCCGCAGCGCCGCGAACAGCCCCGCAGGTCCCGATCCCACGACCACGACCTCCGTGCGTCCGTCGACCGACGGATAGTCGAAATGCACCGGCCCGGGCTGCGGCTCGCGGTCGACGTACACTTCGAGCGTCAGATTCACCTTCACCTGCCGCTGCCGGGCGTCGATCGACCGTTTCACGACCCGCGCCAGAGCAATATCGGCCTCCGAGACACCCATGCGCCGCGCCGCCTGCGAGGTGTAAAACGTCGTATCGGCAGCCTGCTTCGGCGTGAGTACAAGGGTAATATGTTGCGGCATGTCTAAAAAATTACTTACAAAAGTAACCAAAAAAGCCGGATAATGGCCCGTGCCGGTTGTGTTTTGTGAATTTTTATCTACCTTTGTCCTACCGATGCGGATATGGTGTAATTGGTAGCCACGTCAGACTTAGGATCTGATGCCTTACGGCGTGGGGGTTCGAGTCCCTTTATCCGCACAAAGGAGCCTTTTCCGAGGCTCCTTTTTTTGTCGCCCGTCCGGTAGGGGGGGGGCTGGTTATCACCATTTTGCAAAGGTCTCGACCGATTCCCCGAACCGGAAGCGGAAAGCAAGCCGGAGAAAACCGTTGGGTGGCAAAAAAGTGGGCAGAGCCGATTTGGGCTTCCGAAAACGGGATTGCCACCTTTTTAGCCCGCAATGCATTGTTTTGCTGCGTTTTACACCGCAATAAAGTTTCCTTGCAGACGTTTTGTCAATCCTTAAAATGTCACGAGTTATGAGACAGGAAACTTTTACCATCCTTTTCCTAATGCGAAAAGAACGACCGAAGTGGGCGTGCGCATCACGCAGCGCACGGCAGACAAGTACGAGCGGCTGCTGCGCTACCTCAAACAGTATCTCGCCCAACGCGGCAAAGCCGAGGATATTCCCGTTGAACGGATGAACTACGAGTTTCTGGACGGCTTCAACCTCTTCCTGCAAACCGCCTACCGCTGCCGCCACAACGGAGCGGTCGCCGTGATGAACTGTCTGCGCAACTTTGTCCTCTACTGCCTGCGCAACGAGTGGATCACGAAAAATCCGTTCCGCTACTATAAACTCAAAGAAGACGAGGTGCAGGCCAAGGAGCACCTCACGGCGCATGAACTGGAACTACTGAGCCGCAAGGCGCTCGACCACCGGCTGGCCCGCATCCGCGACGTCTTCGTCTTCTGCTGTCTGACGGGGCTGGCCTTCGCCGATGCCGACCACCTGCGGCGCGAGCACCTCTCGCAGGACGACGAAGGCCGCTGGTGGATTCACAAGCCCCGCGAGAAGACCTCCGTGATGAGCCGTATCCCGCTACTCCCGGCCACACTCGAAATCCTGCGCCGCTACGAGCACGACGAAGTATGCGTCGCACGCTCACGGGTGCTCCCTACGCCGAGTAACCAAAAGATGAACGCGTACCTGAAAGAGATAGCAGCCGTGTGCGGCATCAACAAAGTGCTGACCACCCACGTTGCCCGCCACACCTTCGCCTGCATGGCCGTCGAATACGGCATGCCGATTGACGTTCTAGCCAAGATTCTCGGCCACTCGAACACCAACATGACGCGCCACTACGCCAAGTTCTCCGAGACAGTCATCGGCCGCGAAATGGAGATGTTCGGACAAAAACTGACATCGGCCGCCGCGGAGTAACATTCCGGGTTTTAAGAGAGCAAGTTTATGTTTCGGGTGCCCCGAAACCCTTGCAGATTCATCCCGCTGGTCTCAAATGGATATAATGAAAAAGAATCCCAAAGGCGGACGTCCGCCCAAATCCGCAAGCGAAAAGCTCAAGGAGCGGCTGACCGTGAAGATGGCCGCAGCAGACTACTACGCCCTGCGCGGCAAGGCGCGGGCGGCAGGTCTCACCTGGGCCGAATACGCCCGGACGGCGCTCTCAAGGAGCGTCGTCCGCCAGCGCCTCACGGCAGAACAGATGACCCTGCTGCGGCAGCTCGCCGGTATGGCCAACAACCTCAATCAGCTCGCCCGAAAAGCCAACTCCGCCGGATATGTTCAGGCAGCAGCGGAGTGCACAGCTCTGATCGAAAAGATAGATACGCTAATAGATCAAATTAACGAATAACCATGATTGCCAAAATATCGAAAGGCGGTTCGTTCGGCGGAGCCGTCGATTACGTCCTTGACAAAGGAAAAGACGCCGAATTGCTCGCCGGACTGGGCGTCCGGATGAAAGACCGGGATTCCATCGTCCGCAGCTTCCGAATGCAGGCGGCACTGAATCCGCATCTTTCGAAGCCCGTCGGCCACATCGTCCTCGCCTTTTCGGCACAGGACGCCGCACGGCTCGACAACAGGCGGATGGTCGGAATCGCCGCGGAGTATCTCTCCGGCATGGGCATCCGAAACACGCAGTTCATCATCGCCCGCCACCGCGACCGGGAACATCCCCATCTGCATATCCTTTTCAACCGGGTGGACAACGACGGCCGTACCGTCTCCGACCGCAACGACCGCTACCGTTCGGAGCGACTCTGCAAGGAGCTGACCGTCCGGCATGGGCTCTACTTCGCATCGGGCAAAGAGAATGTCAAGGAGCACCGCCTGCGCGAACCGGACAAAACGAAATATGAAATTTTCCACGCGCTGCGCGACGCCGTACCCCGCTGCCGCGACTGGCCGGAGTTGACGGCAGCGCTGCGGCACGAAGGGATCGCTACCGAGTTCCGGATGCGCGGCGGCACATCCGACGTACAAGGCGTCGTCTTCGCCAGGAACGGCTACCCGTTCAACGGTTCGAAAATCGACCGGCAGTTCAGTTTCTCCAAAATCGACCATGCGCTGAGCCTGAACCGCCGACAAGCACTCTCCGCAAACGAACGCGGTTCTGTAAGCAATCCGGTCGCATCGTTCAGTCACCTGCTCGAAGATCTTCTGCAACCGGTCTACGATGCGGACGAAGAACGGCGCCTTCAGGAACGACTGCGCAAAAAGAGAAAACAACACCGACTTTAATCGACAATACCTATTATTTATGGACACGAACACGATTATCGAACTTTTCGAAGAACTGAGAAAACAACTCACCTCCCTCAGCCGCAGAATAGACGACCGCAACATATCCGCCCCAGCTCCAGTAACAACGGATGATAAAATCGCCCGACTGCTCGAAACGGCCCAATTCACCCGCACGAATGTCGAACGGGTACGCATGGAACTTGCAGACCGCATTACAACTATCGGAAAAGAGACTGAAAACCATACCGAGAAAATTATTGCGGCCGTCGCTCATCCTGCGCAACCCGCAGCCCAACGGCATATCCACGTCATCGACTTCAACACCTCGTGGGCACTACTCTATATGGCGATCTCTTTCATCGTGATTCTCTGCGGCGGCATCCATATTACTAAATTATACGACCGTATTGCCAACCTGCGTGATACGGAATTGAAATACCGTTACGTTCAAATGATGGGCGACATCGACGAGCAAAAATTGCGCAACCTGAACGCCCTCTTCTACGATTCCGAACGCCGCGCAGACCGTCGCTCGCTCCGGCAACAAGTTGAGCGTTACGAAACAGCCGTCCGGGAAGCAATCGAGAATCAACAACGTAGCGTTATCCGAAAGCAGGAAGCAGAAGATATCCGGCAAAAAGCAAAGCAGTTCCAAAAGGAATTAGACATTACAAAATAATCATACGCGCCTGTTATCTAATCAGAGTTAACAGGCGCGTATTACTTATCTTGCAAAATCATTATGCAACTCTTCTATACGACTCTTCCAACTTACCCATAGCTATCCCATTCAATTATTTTCGTTCCACTTCTTACACTGCTCCATAATCGTATTCAAAGCATCTTCCTGCCCTGCAGGCGGATAATCATACTTTTTCAACAACCGTTTGACAATACGCCGCATTCCGGCACGAGCACTCTCCTTCATATTCCAGTCGATCGTTTTGTTACGCCGGAGTGCATCCGTCAGCTCACGTGTAATAGCGATCAACTGATCGTTGGAATAGAAATCTTTTACAGCCTCAGGCTTGGTCAACGCATCATAAAAGGCAAGTTCTTCGCTGTTCAGATTAAGCGACTCGCCGGCCTTTTCGCCGAAAACGATCTCACGGGCTATTTTCAGTAATTCTTCGATAACCTCTTCGTTCGTCAGCATCCCTTTCAAATAGCGACTCATGGCATCGGACAGAATTTCCGAAAACTTCTCGGCTCGTACCGTATTCGTTCGCTGATATAGTTGTACCTGTTCTGCAATCAACCTACGCAATAATTCTACGGCGAAATTCCGTTCCTTCATCCGGGCAACCTCTTCAAGGAATTTCGGATCGAACAAAGAGAACTCCTCCTTAATATCGGAGAAAAGATTAATTACCCCTTCGCTCTTGATACTCTGCTTGAGCAATTCATTAATACGCCCGTTGATCTCACGGAACGAAATCTTACCCTTGCCCTCCACGCGCGTCAGTAATGTGCGCACCGCCTCAAAATAGGCAGCTTCGATACGCTGCTCGTAATTCAGCAAACTCTGACAAAGCGACAATGCCTGCCGCAGCAGCAGCGCCTCTTTGATATAGAGTTTTTTCGTTTCCATCCGCTCAGGGGACTGCATGAAATCGACACCTCCGCTGATGGCTTTCGCCCGCTCCAAATCAGACTTACCGAAGAAAGCGCCATAATTGAATCCATACATCAGATCACGGCAAACGTCCAGTTTCTTTTGAAACTCCGGATAGGCGGTTTTAGCCACATCCGTATCACCATAATTTTTGCGGTCACGGTATGTATAATCGTTCATCGCCGTCTTCAACGCCGAAGCGATACCCACATAATCCACAACCAAACCGCCTTGTTTATCCCCGAACACACGATTCACACGAGCAATAGCCTGCATTAGATTGTGTCCGGACATCGGTTTATAAACATACATCGTCGAAAGCGAAGGTACGTCGAAACCCGTAAGCCACATATCAACTACGATGACGATTTTCAACGAGCTGTCGTTGTCTTTGAACCTCTTCTCCAACTCTTTCTTGTGGGAATCATTTCCGATAATCGCCCGCCAGTCTTCCGGATCTTTATTACCGGAAGTCATCACAACAGCCAGCTTGTCACCCCATACCGGGCGCATTTCGAGAATCCGACGGTAAATCTTGATCGCTATCGGCCGCGAATAGGCTACTATCATCGCCTTACCCGTCTGCTCGTATTGCCGGAATTCCTCATAGTGTTTTACGATGTCCTCGCACAATGATGCCACCGTCGCGTCAGCTCCAAAGATCGAATCGAGCCGCCCCAATTCACGCTTGCTTTTCTCAATGACATACTCTTCCGCTTCCTCGGCCATCGCATCATACTCCGCATCAATACGTCGCAAGGTCTGCTCGTCGAGTTTCAGATTGATTACACGGCTCTCGTAAAATACCGGCCGTGTCGCACCGTCATCCACCGACTGCGTCATATCGTACACGTCGATGTAATCGCCGAATACTTCGCGTGTCGACCGATCTTTTTGCGCAATAGGCGTTCCGGTAAACCCGATATAGGTAGCATTCGGCAACGCATTACGCACCAGACGCGCCGCGCCGATTACAACTTTGGCCTGCATCACCCCGTCAGCATCCGTAACCATTCGGACCCTCTCCTCCAATCCATATTGACTGCGATGCGCCTCGTCGGCCATAACGACTATGTTTCGTCGTATCGAAAGCGGTTCTTCGCTCTCCTCGAATTTCTGCATCGTCGAGAAAAAGATACCGTTCGCTTCGCGTCCCGCCAATAATTCCCGAAGATGAGCCCGACTTTCGGCTTGCACGGGTGTCTGACGCAAAAAATCCCTGCAACAAGCGAACTGCCGGTACAACTGGCCGTCCAAATCGTTACGGTCTGTCAGCACGACAATCGTCGGCGACGACATCGCCTGCTGCAACTGCTTGGCGAAAAAGACCATCGACAATGACTTTCCGCTGCCCTGCGTATGCCAAAACACGCCACCCCGACCATCCGTCTCAGCTGCTTTGACCGTCGAAAGCACAGCCTTGCGTACGGCATAAAACTGATGATAGGCACTTAATATCTTAACGCGCTGTTTACCGTCTTTCGAGTAACAAATAAAATTCCGCAACAATTCAACAAACCGCGTTTTTTCGAACATTCCCGCGAAAAGCACATCGAAATTCGCGCTATGGGTATCCTCATAACTCCCATCTACCGTCTTCCACTGCATAAAACGGTCTTCACCCGCCGTGATCGTCCCCGCCTTAGTCATCCCCTGATCGCTCATCACACAAAAAGCGTTATAAATAAAGAGAGACGGAATCTCCTGCATATAGTTACGCAATTGTGCATAAGCTTCCGACACGTCCGTATTCTCACGCGAGGGCGATTTGAGCTCGACCACCACCAGCGGCAATCCATTGACAAATACGATCATATCCGCACGCCTTACCGAGTGCCCATCGACCGTCCATTGATTAGCGATTGTAAACCGATTATGTAATGGTGAATCATAATCGACAAGCCGGACATTTGCAGAGCATTGCTCGCGGCCATCGAAATAATTGACAGCTACGCCATTTTGCAAGTAATCCGTGAACAATTCATTCTTCTGTACCAACGTTCCACCCTCATAAGTTCGAATCTTCACCATGGCTTCGTCAATAGCGGCCTGTGGCAGACCACGATTGATCTGCGGCAACACAGCCTCCAGCGCCTCCACGTAAAGCGGTTCTGCATAGTCGCGTATCACATTGGGGCCGTACACATAATCGTAACCTAATTGCTCTCGAAACAACTCGAGAATGGCGTTTTCAAAATCATCTTCGGTGAAGTGCATATAATTGTTATTTTTTCACATACAAGTTAACAAGCTGTGATACCATATTACGCGCAGATTGCGTTGCGACATCAGAACTAATAGATTGTAAAGACAGGCTTCGTTTGATTTTACGTCTCAAATCACTAATGGTCGCTTCCTTATTGGCCCAATCTATATATTCGGTTTGCCGTGTAATAATTCGAAGAACATTCTGTTTTATAGCATCATCTGAAATATATTGTGATACGATATCATAAATAGCCTTATCAACTAACTCTTCTTTCACTACGGATTCAGCTATCTCAACTCTTTCCTTAGATTCTTCAGCTTTTATTGCATCAAAATCTATCTTTTCAAAAGATGAAGCGCTTCTGACATTAGATTTACACATACTATATTTGATATATGCCATCTGATGCTCCAACTCCGGAAATAAAGCCCCTTGGTTTATATTGTAGAAATTCAATTCTTCTAAAAGGCTTTCCTTACTTCCGGTCGGTATGATTATCCTTTCGCTCGCAAACTGGCTATTTAAAGAACAACTGCTCTTTTCGATCCGACTGACGCCGTAATCAGATTTATTGAGTTGAATATTAATGCTACCCGAAAGCAAAAAGGCTCCGCTCTGCCGAATCAAACGTTCATTGTTGAATGTCGATATAACAAAGTAGGCATTTTGCATCACCTTTGCCAGTTCCTCAAAATCCTCGGCTTGTTTTATTTGACTGCGTAATCCTAATTTCTCGACCAATTGATGCAATACAATATCTCCGTTGAAATCCATTTCCGCAATTCGAGCCAACAGATCAATATCATCTGAATTATGCTTATGTCCATAAGCCCGTCTATAATAAACAGCCCCATCGACATCATATTCATTATCAAATGGATGATCGGAATCGACATCAATAGTATCAGATTCTTTATAATTCTTGTCGTAGTTTTCTTTATCTTCACATTTTGCACACGCAAAATACAACGCGACTAAAGGGTTTAGCGTTACATCCAACATTCTGGTTGGCAGTCCATAATGTTGTAATTTTGTCAGTCGTTCAAATGCGCTTCGGCCACCAAATTCAAAAGGAGCACGAGCACAAGCTTCGGATATAATATCGGATTCAATCGTCAGGTTATTCTCTCTAAATAAACATGGGCGCACATCCCAATTTTTATTGGATTGGCCCCTGAAAAAGAATCGCTCATTGCTACCTTCATTGGCAGCTTGCAACTGAGAAATATATGCAACATCACTACTGTCCCGTAAAAGCGGGCAAGTCGGTCTTTGAAATAGTTGAAACATAGTCTATTAGAAGTAATTTTTCATGTGCGACGATTTGAATTTGTAAT
>NZ_MNQF01000022.1:8511-74351 GCF_001915285.1 Alistipes sp. 56_sp_Nov_56_25 | reverse complement strand
ATCAAAGGCAGATCGCCGTTGGGGCGGGCGCTGCCTTTCTTCACGTAAAATAAGACCCGAAACGTGCTTCGCATAATAAACCCGATTTTTGGTTACAAAATTAATGTCTGTCGGGCCGTTTGTCAAGATGAAGAATAACGCAAGTAGCAGTAAAAGAATGCGTTACAAACAAAATTCAAAGCAAGTACCGCGTAATGATCTGGTAACGATTCTTATTCAGCAATAGGCCGTAAAACCGCTTCGAACGAATTTCTGTATAACGCAAATCAATGCGCTATTGATTATAAACCAGCACCTTAAGCCATTCGTTGCGTTGTCCTGCTAATCTCTTGAAAGTTTATTTTAAGTTTTTATGTTTTTTCTTCGTCGTTGTGCTTCCGGGCGGTGTTGTCGCCGCCTTTGGCGTCGTTTGCAAGCCTGACCCCACCCCGGCCCTCCCTCGGGGAGGGAGATGGCGTACGTTTCATTCGCTTTAGGGTTGCAATCCGGTTGTTTCTGTTTTTTCTTCGTCGTTGTGCTTCCGGGCGGTGTCGTCGCCGCCTTTGGCGTCGTTTACAAGCCTGACCCGGGCAAATTCAGCCATCTAATTCGCGGCGTTCCGCCGCGTATCCAATTCTAACCCTCCCCTAAATCCCCTCCTCGGAGGGGGCTTGTCGCAGCGCGACCGGGATTTCAGCCGGGATTTAACCGGGTTGCAGGTTATTTTTAATTCTTAATTTTTCATTTTTAATTGCGTGCAATTTGCGCTCCGATCCACATGCCCAGTGCGGCGAAGGCGATGCAGACCGCGACGCTCAACGCAATGTAGGCCGTCGCAGGCCCGTAGTCTCCGGCACGCAGCAACCGCACGGCATCGGCCGAAAAGGTCGAAAAGGTGGTGAATCCTCCGCAGAATCCTGCGATGAGCAACCATCCTGCCGCAGCCGAATTCGTGGTCTCCAGCAGAATGCCGATCAGCAGCGATCCCGCGGCGTTAACCGTGAACGTTCCGGCCGGAAAACCCAGCAACGTGTGCCCTCCGAGCAGCCAGACGGAGAGCATATAGCGGACGATGCTTCCGGCGGCGCCTCCCAGGCCCACGGCGAAAAGTTCACGAATCATAATTTAAATATATGTATTATTTTACGGATGTGCAAATTTAAGCAAAAAATGATTACGAATCGTTCAATTATTTGCCGAAATAAGTGGAATTTTTGTCACATATGGCGTCGGGGTCTTTTGGCGCCGGCCGTCCGGGCCATGCGGCGGCGTCTCCCTTCCGCGAGGGGCGTCGGGGGATGCATCGGTGCGCGGCGACTTCGCTTCTCCCGTGCGGGGCGGAGTCGGGAACGCGGCGGGATGCCGCGAAAACGGCGGGCGGCGGCGTGACCGTCATGGCTCTCTGGTCTGTCCGTTGCCTGAAATCACGTATTTGTAGGTCGTGAGTTCGGGCAGCCCCATCGGGCCGCGGGCGTGGAGTTTCTGGGTCGAAATGCCGACCTCGGCGCCGAACCCGAACTGGCCGCCGTCGGTGAAGGCCGTCGAGACGTTGACGTAGACGCACGCCGCATCGACCCGCCGGGTGAACTCCCGGGCCGTCCCGGCGTTTTCGGTGACGATGGCTTCGCTGTGGCGCGAGGAGTAGCGGGCGATGTGCGCCAGAGCTTCGTCGAGGGAGCCGACGGTCCGCACGGCCAGCTTGTAGTCGAGGAATTCGGTCCCGAAGTGCTCCTCCGCGGCGGGGCGGAGCAGGCACGCGGGGTAGCGGCCTTCGAGTGCGGCGTACGCCTCCGCGTCGGCGTAGACCGTGACGCGTTCGGCGGCCATCGGGTCGCACAGTTCCGCGAGGTCCCGGAGCCGTTCGCGGTGGACGATGAGGCAGTCGAGGGCGTTGCAGACGCTGACGCGCCGCGTCTTGGCGTTGCAGACCACGGCGCGGCCTTTCGTCAGATCGCCGTCGAGGTCGAAGTAGGTGTGGACGATGCCCGCCCCGGTTTCGATCACGGGTATGCGGGCGTTTTCGCGCACGAAGCGGATCAGTCCCGCGCCGCCGCGCGGGATCACCACGTCGACGTAACCCACGGCGTTCAGCAGCGCTCCGGCAGCCTCGTGGCCCGCGGGCAGCAGGGTGAAGGCCGCCGGGTCGATGCCTTCGCTGCGGAGCGCCTCGCGGAGCAGGGCGGCGATGGCTTCGTTGGAGCGGCGGGCGTCGCTGCCGCCCTTCAGCACGCAGGCGTTGCCCGTCTTCATCGAGAGCGAGAAAATGTCGGCCGTGACGTTGGGGCGCGCCTCGCAGATCATGCCCACCACGCCGAACGGTACGCGGACCTTGCGGAGGGTCATGCCGTTGGGACGGGTCCATTCGGCGATCGTTTCGCCCTGCGGCGAGGGCAGTCCGGCGACGGATTCCATGTCGGCGGCGATCGAGGCGATGCGTTCCGCCGTCAGCCGCAGGCGGTCGCGCATGGGTGAATCGGCGTCCATCGCCTCCAGGTCGAGGGCGTTGGCCGCGAGCACTTTTCCGGCGTTTTCCCGCAGCAGGGCGGCGGCTTTCGCGACGGTGCGGCTCAATCGCCCGGCGTCGACAAGGGCCAGTTCGTTGCCGGCGCGCCGGGCGGCGACGAAGATCGTATCGTATTCCATTTTTATTCCAGATATAGGTAATCGCAGTGAATCAGCGGTTTGAGACCTTTGCGGCCGAGGTTGCGGCGGGCCGTCGCGCTGTCGCACGAGATGCGGCCCACGCCCAGTGGGGCGCCTTCGGGCGAGAGGATGCGTACGATGTCGTCGCGCTCGAAATCCCCTTCGACGGCCGTGACGCCCACGGCGAGGATGCTCGCGGCCTTGCTCTGCGAGACGGCCGCGGCGGCCCCGGCGTCGAGGTGCAGGGCGCCCTTGGCGAAGCCTTCGCTGCTGGCGATCCACTTCTTGACCCCCGAAGCCGGTCGGGGAGCCGCTTCGAAACGCGTGCATACGACGTCGCGGTCCGTGAGGATCAGATCCGTCAGGATATTGTCGCGGCGGCCGTTGGCGATCACGACCTCGATGCCCTCGCCCGCCGCGCGCGACGAAATGCGGCTCTTGGTCGTCATGCCTCCGCGACCGCGCGAGGAACGCGCCGTGTCGATGTACTGCGAAAGGTCGCGGCCCGGGGCGACGCGGCGGATGACCTGCGAGGCGGGGTCCGAAGGCGAACCGTCGTAGATGCCGTCGATATTGCTCAAGATGACGAGCGCCTCGGCTCCCATCATCGCCGCCACGAGACCCGAAAGTTCGTCGTTGTCGGTGAACATCAGCTCCGTGACCGAGATCGTGTCGTTCTCGTTGACGATCGGGACGACGCCCGCCGCGAGCATCGCCTCCATGCAGTTGCGCTGGTTGAGGTACTGCCGCCGCGTGGAGAGGCTCTCCTTGGTGGTGAGCACCTGCCCGCAGGCGATGCCGTATTCGTTGAAGAGGTCGTAGTAGCGGTTCAGCAGTTTCACCTGCCCGACGGCCGAGAAGAGCTGGCGGGCCGAAACGGTGTCGATGCGTCCGACGCGGGTTTCGAGCAGGCTGCGGCCCGAGGCCACGGCGCCCGACGAGACGAGGATGAACTCCGTGCCGGCCCGGTGCAGGCGCGCCAACTGGTCCACGAGCGCCGAGATGCGCGTGGTGTCGGGCCGTCCGTCCTCGCGGGTGAGCACATTGCTGCCGATCTTGACGACGATGCGGCGGTATTTTTTCGATTCACAATTCATAATTCACAATTCAAAATCGCTTCGTCCGGACAAACGGATTCGGTCGCCTGCCCCCCCCCTCCCGTCATTGCGAGGAGCGTGGCGACGCGGCAATCCGATCAAAGGTCGTAACCTCACAACGCGTCCAGCGGATTCCCACGTCGGTCCTTCGGCTCTTCCCGGAATGACAATCCAATTTTCACCTTTCGTTTCAGGGTTCATATTTATATCCCACGCCCTTGACCGTGACGATGCGTTCGTCGCCGATCTTCTGGCGCAGCTTGCGGATGTGCACGTCGATCGTGCGGTCGCCCACGACGACCTCCGTGCCCCAGATCTTGGCGTAAATCTCCTCGCGGGGAATCAGCTTCCCGGGCGACGAGTGGAGCAGGTCCAGCAGCGCGAACTCCTTGCGCGGGAGGGTGATCTCCTGTCCGTCGCGGATCACCGTGTAACGCTCGCGGTCGACCGTGAGCCCCGGGGCCGGGGCCTTCTCGGGAGGTCTGTCGGCGTCGATGCGCTTGAGGATCGCCTGCACGCGGCTTACCAGCAGCTTCATCTTGATAGGCTTGGTCAGGTAGTCGTCGGCTCCCACGTCGAACCCTGCCAGCTGCTGCCCCTCCTCGCCCAGCGCCGAGAGGAAAACCACCATCGTGTCCTTCAGCACGGGGTTTCGGCGGATCGCGCGGCAGGTCTGCGCCCCGTCCATCACCGGCATCATCATGTCCAGCAGGATCAGGTGCGGACGGCATTCGGCGGCCACTTTCAGCGCCTCGGCGCCGTTTTCGGCCGTGAAGACTTCGTAACCCTCGCGTACGAGGTTGTAACGGACGAATTCGAGGATGTCTACCTCGTCGTCGACCAGCAGGATACGGTGACTCATGGTGTCGGTTTTCGGTCAGGCGGCCCGCGAGGGGCCGTGTGTGCGTAACTTTTTGCGAAGATAATGATTTTCCGGCGAATATTCAATAAATTGTCGTACCTTTGGCCTTTCAACTATTCATATATGATCAACGAAGCTGATTTCAGCGCTTTAGGCCTCAGCGAGGAGATGCTCGCGGCCGTCCAGGCAAAAGGGTTCGAAACACCCACCTCCATCCAACGACTTACGATTCCCCGTCTGCTCTCGGGAGAGAACGACATCATCGCGCAATCCCAGACCGGCACGGGTAAAACGGCGGCTTTCGGGCTGCCGATACTCCAGCAGATCGAGCCTTCGAAAGAGGGCGTGCAGTCCATCATCCTCGTCCCGACGCGCGAGTTGGCCGTGCAGGCCGCCGAGGAACTTTTGAGTTACAACCGCGAGCGGCGGCTCTCGATCACGGCCATCTACGGAGGGGCCGCGATGAGCGAGCAGCTGCGCCGCCTGTCGCGGGGCGTCGACATCGTCGTCGGCACGCCGGGGCGCGTGCTGGACCACATCCGCCGCGGTACGCTCAAATTGGACAAGGTCCGTTTCCTGGTCCTGGACGAAGCCGATGAAATGCTCAACATGGGCTTCGTGGAGGATGTCGAGGAGATCATGGGCCATACGGGCGAAGACCGCCGCGTGCTGCTCTTTTCGGCCACGATGCCCGAGCGGATCATCCGTCTTTCGGAGGCTTACATGCGCAATACGGAGGTGCTGCGCGTGGAGTCGCAGCACCTGACGGCCGACCTCACGAACCAGATCTATTTCGAGGTGCGCGAAGCCGACAAGTTCGACGCCATGACGCGCATCATCGACATCGAACCGGACTTTTACGGCATCGTCTTCTGCCGCACGAAGATCGGCGTGGACGAGGTGGCGACGCGTCTGGTGGCCCAGGGCTATTCGGCCGAGGGGCTGCACGGCGACGTGTCGCAGGCCCAGCGCGAGAAGATTCTCCGCAAGTTCCGCGACAAGGCGGTCAACATCCTGGTGGCGACCGACGTGGCTGCGCGGGGTATCGACGTGTCGAACCTCTCGCACGTGATCAACTATTCGCTGCCGCAGGATTCGGAGAGCTACGTCCACCGCATCGGCCGTACGGGCCGCGCCGGCAACCAGGGTACGGCCATCACCTTCATTTCGGGCGCCGAACTGCGCCGTTTCAACTGGATGATGCGCGACATCAAGGCCGACATCAAGCGGGAGACGCTGCCTTCGCCGCAGGACATCGTGGCGATGAAGCGCGCCAAGATCAAGGACGATTTGCAGGAGATCGTGGCCAATGAGAGCTACGGCGACTACGCCGACATCGCGGCCGAACTGCTCGAAAGCTATGCGCCCGACGTGGCGCTGGGGGCCTTGCTGCGGCTGGCTTTCCGCAGTGAACTGGATCAGAGCAATTATCCCGAAATCCGTTCGTTCTCGGTCGACCGCAAGGGCAAGGCGCGGCTGTTCCTGGCGCTCGGAGGCCGCGACGGCTACACGGCCCGCCGGATCGTGGAGATGCTCAAGCGCAAGTGCGGACTGCGGGACAAGAATATCGACGACGTGCGTGTCTTCGAGAACTATTCGCTGGTGAGCGTGCCGTTCAGCGACGCCGAGGCGGTCGTGGGGCAGCTCAACGCCTCGGGAGGCCGTCGCCGCATCGCCAAGATTGACGGTTCCGATGCGGAGAACGGCGGCGGAAAGCGGCGCCGGCCGGCTACGGAGGGTCGCAACGGCGGCGAAGGCGCGTCCGGAAGCGAATCGGCCGGAGAGCCTCGTTCCGAGACGCGGGGCCGCAGGAAGGCCGGGCAGCCCGAGGGCGCGGAGGAGTTCCGCTCCGAAAGGCGGCCGCGCAGGGAAACCGCGGAAACGGCGGACGACGCCGGGGAGCGGCGTCCCGTGACGCGGAGCCGGAAAAAGGCCGAGAACGACTGGAACGCGTCTCCGGCAGGCGGCAACGACGGGTTCGACTGGGAGGCTTTCCAGCGTTACGACGATGCCGCGGCATGGGAGAAGCCCAAGCGCGGCGGCGGGACCAGGAGCGTCCGCCGCAGCGGCCGTCCCGTCACCACGGGCCGTCAGGCTGCGCCCAAACGCATTGCCGCAAAGGGCCGCAAGCGCTGACGAAGGGCCGGAACAGACCGGAAAATTGCGCCGCCGTGCCGGGATGCAGCGATTTCGCGCTTCCGCAGGGCGGCGTTGTTGCATGTTTTGACGAAATCTTTTCGGCGTTCCGCATAAAATGGTTATATTTGCGAGATTTATATGCTCCCGCACATGCGGGAACCAAAAACGTGTACTGAAATGGCTACTGAAAAACCGACACTTCCTGCTCCCGAGGAGCAAGTCAGCCCTGCGGCTGAAGATGCGCAAGCGAATCCTGCCGTGACTGTCCGAGTCCCTGAACCCGAAATGCCCGCCGCAGGACCGGCTGCGGAGGCGTCCGCCGCTGCGGAAGAACCCGTTGCGGAGGTTGCGGACGCGCCCGCGGAATCCGCCGTGACGGAGACGCCCGCCGCCGAAGCGTCTGCCGGGGTTGCCGAAGCGCCCGCCGCAGAAACGCCTGCGGAGGAGGCCGCCGCGGAGCGGATTTCCGGGGAGGAGGCTGCGCCGCGCGCCAAACGTGCCCGGATCAAGCCTGCCGCCGGGCCGGAGGTTGCGGAATCGGAGGAGGACGCGTCCCGGGACGTGCAGGTGGACTTTGCCGATGAGGAGGCTGCGCTCGCGGCGCAGAATGCCGGGCTGGAGATCGAGGGCGCGACGCCCGAGGAGGAGGCCGCGGAGGAACTCGCCGCGCAGAAGCCCGAGGAGGACAAGTTCGCCGGAAAAGGCAAGGAGGAGTTGGTGGCCCTGTTCGCCCGGATGCTCGAAGAGCAGCCCGTGCAGTCGATCCGTCGGGATGTGGAGGCGTTGAAGATCGCCTTTTACCGCATCCGCCGCGCCGAGGTCGAGGCCGCACGCCGCCGCTTCGTCGAGGAGGGCGGCGCCGAGGAGGATTTCGCTCCTTCGGTGGACGGCGCCGAAATTCAGCTCAAGGAGCAGTTCAAGGAGTACCGCCGCCGCCGCGACGCGTTCATCGCCAACCTCGAAGCCGAGAAGGAGGCGAATCTCAAGGTCAAGCAGGCGATCATCGAGGAGCTGAAGGAGCTGGTCAATTCGGACGAGACGCTCAACCATACGTTCAACAAGTTCCGCGAGTTGCAGCAGCGCTGGAAGGATACCGGCATCGTGCCGCAGCAGCATGTCAAGGATTTGTGGGAGACCTACAACCTGCACGTCGAGAATTTTTACAGCTTCATCAAGATCAACAAGGAGCTGCGTGACCTCGATCTGAAGAAGAACTACGAACAGAAGGTAGCCCTCTGCGAGCAGGCCGAGGCGCTGGTGCTGGAGCCTTCCGTCGTCGAGGCGTTCCACAAGCTGCAAAAACTCCATGACGAGTGGCGCGAGACGGGTCCCGTCGCCAATGAGTACAAGGAGACGCTCTGGGAGCGTTTCAAAGCCGCGTCGAGCCGCATCAACAAACAGCATCAGGAGCATTTCGAAACGCTGAAGGGCGAGCAGGTGAAGAACCTCGAACTCAAGACCGGGCTGTGCGTCGCCACGGAGGAACTTTCGTCCCAGCCGCTCACCACCCGCAAGGAGTGGAACCGCGCGAGCGACCGTCTGCTGGAGATTCAGAAGACCTGGAAGACCATCGGTTTCGCGCCGAAGAAAGATAACAACCGCATCTACGAACGTTTCCGCACGGCGTGCGACCGTTTCTTCGAGGCAAAGCGGCAGTTCTATGCCGGAATGAAGACCGAGATGGAGCACAACCTTCAATTGAAGATTGAGATCTGCGAGGCCGCCGAGTCGCTGATGAACAGCGAGGAGTGGAAGAAGGCCACCGACGAACTGATCGCCCTCCAGGCCCGCTGGAAGCAGATCGGAGCCGTGTCGCGGCGCCATTCGGACGCCGTCTGGAAGCGTTTCCGCGCTGCCTGCGACAAGTTCTTCGAGCGCAAGGCGTCGCACTTCGCGAGCGTCGACGGCGAGCACGAGGAGAACCTGCAGAAGAAACTCGCCCTGCTGGCCGAAATGGCCGGGGCCGACGTGAAGGCCGGGGGCTACGAGGTGATCCGCGAGTTCCAGCGCCGCTGGGGTGAGATCGGTTTCGTGCCCATCAAGCAGAAGGACGCCATCCAGAAAAAGTACAAGGCCGCCGTGGACGAGCTGTTCAACACGCTGCGCGGTTCGGAGCGCGACCGTTCGATGGGCCGCTTCCGCGAGAAAGTCTCGTCGTTCAAGGCGTCGGGCGACCGCCGCCTGCGTTCGGAACGCGAACGCCTCTACAACAAGGTGCGTCAGCTGGAGCAGGAGATCGGCCTCCTGGAGAACAACATCGGCTTCTTCGCCAAGTCGAAGAACGCCGAGGCGTTGGTGGCCGACGTGCGTGCGAAGATCGAGCGCGCCCGCGAGGAGATGGCCTCGACGATCGAGAAGGTGAAGCTGATCGACAAGCAGGACCAGGACGAAAATAACAATGCCTGACGATCGGATCGTCCTGCCGCTCCGGACGCCGGCCCACGGCGGAACGCCGTGTATACAGGTTTGACCCGCCCCCGAACCCCCGCCTTGGCGGGGGCTTGCGGAAAAAGGCGCTGAACGGTGTTACAACGAATTTATAAATAAAACAGTAATGAAACTTTCCAAACCCAAGTACATATTCGTAACGGGCGGCGTGGCGTCGTCGCTCGGCAAGGGTATTATTTCGGCTTCGATCGCCCGCCTGTTGCAGGCCCGCGGTTACTCGGTGACCATTCAGAAACTCGACCCCTACATCAACGTAGATCCCGGAACGCTCAACCCCTACGAGCACGGCGAGTGCTACGTCACCGAGGACGGCGCCGAGACGGACCTCGACCTGGGGCACTACGAGCGCTTCACGAACCAGCCCACGTCGAAGTCCAATAACGTCACGACGGGCCGTATCTACAAGAGCGTCATCGAGAAGGAGCGCAAGGGCGAGTACCTGGGCAAGACCGTGCAGGTCATTCCCCACATCACCGACGAGATCAAACGCCGCATTCAGCTGCTGGCGCAGACCAAGAAATACGACGTGATCATCACCGAGATCGGCGGCACGGTGGGCGACATCGAGTCGCAGCCGTTCATCGAGTCGGTGCGCCAGCTGCGCTATTCGCTGGGTTACCGGAATACGGCGCTGGTTCACCTGACGCTGATCCCCTACATGGCCGCTTCGGGCGAGTTGAAGACCAAACCCACGCAGCACTCGGTGAAGGCCCTGCTGGAGAACGGTCTCCAGCCCGACATCCTCGTGCTGCGCGCCGAGCATCCGCTGTCGACGGCGCTCAAGCGCAAGGTGGCGCTGTTCTGCAACGTCGACGCCAACGCCGTGATGGAGTCGATCGACGTGCCGACGATCTACGAAGTGCCGCTGAAAATGCACGAACAGCATCTGGACGAGGTCGTGCTGGACAAACTGAACCTGACGGCCGACAAAGAGCCGGACATGGCCGCGTGGAGCGCATTCGTCGAGAAGGTGAAACACCCCTCGAAGAAGATCGAGATCGCGCTGGTCGGCAAGTACACCGAACTGCCCGACGCCTACAAATCGATCTGCGAATCGTTCATCCACGCCGGGGCGGTCAACGACTGCAAGGTCAAGCTGCGCTATGTCAATTCGGAGAAGATCACCCGCGAGAGCGCAGGCGCGCAGCTGGGCAAGATGTCCGGCATTCTGGTGGCTCCGGGCTTCGGCAACCGCGGCATCGAGGGGAAGATCGAGGCCGTGCGCTTCGCCCGCGAGAACAACATCCCGTTCCTGGGCATCTGCCTGGGCATGCAGTGCGCCGTGATCGAGTTCGCGCGCCACGTGCTGAATCTCGCCGATGCCAATTCGAGCGAGATGGAGCAGACGCCGCATCCGGTGATCGACCTGATGGAGGAGCAGAAGGGCGTTACGGCCAAAGGCGGCACGATGCGTCTGGGCGCCTATCCCTGTGCGCTGAAGAAAGGCTCGAAAGTCGCTGCCGCCTACGGCAAACTCAACATTTCGGAGCGTCACCGCCACCGTTACGAGTTCAACAACGACTATCTGGAGCAGTTCGAGGCGGCCGGCATGAAGGCCGTGGGCGTGAATCCCGACACGAATCTGGTGGAGGTCGTCGAGATCGAGAACCATCCCTGGTTCGTCGGTACGCAGTACCATCCCGAATACAAGAGCACCGTATTGAGCCCCTCGCCGCTGTTCGTGGCCTTTGTGAAGGCCGCGCTGGCGTATGCGGAGAAGAAGTAATCACCCTCTGAAAAGATAAAAAGGAAGACAGTTTAATGGATAAAAAATCAATCATAGGCATTGCCGTCGTAGCGGTTCTTTTTCTGGGATTCGCCTATTTCAACAGCCAGCAGCAGAAAGAGTATCTGGAACAGAAAGCCGCATACGAGGCCTATGTCGATTCGGTGGCCGCAGCCGCGCGTGCGGCGGCTCCCGTGGCCGATTCGCTGACGTCGGGTAACGGCGTGCAGGCCGAAGTGGCGGCCGCAGAGGCTGCGGCAGCGGTACGCGAGCGTCAGGTGGAGACGCTGGGCGAGTCGCTGACGGCGGCCCGCGAGGCGGAGGCCGAAGAATTCATCGTGGAGAACGACGTGATGGCGGTGCTCTTCTCCACCCGCGGCGGCCAGATCAAGGGCGTCACGCTGAAGGATTACACCCAATACGGTCCGCGCGGAAAACGCGACCGGAAAATCGAGATGATGGACCCCGCCACGGCGCGTTTCGGGCTTTCATTCTATCTGAAGAACGGGCTGAAGAACGTGCCGGTCAACACGCTGGATTACGTGTTCACGGCCCAGCCCGTAGTGGGGGAGGCGGACGGAGCCAAGAGCGTCGTGATGCGCCTTCCGGTGGCGGAGGGGGCCTATCTGGAGTACCGTTACCTTATATATGATACGGAGGCTCCCGAGCGCGACTACCTCGTCGACTTCGACGTGCGGCTGGTGAATATGGCTCCGGAGATGGCCAACCAGACGCAGATTCAGATCGACTGGGCGAACACCACCTTCCAGAATGAGAAGGGTTTCCAGAACGAGAACATGTACACCACGCTCTCGTACCGTTTCCCCGACGAGACCTCGATCGAGGAGCTGGGCATGAGCGAAGGCGCAAAGTCGAAGAACATCTCGACGCAGGTCAACTGGGTGGCTTTCAAGCAGCAGTTCTTCTCGTCGGTGTTCATCGCCCCGGACAACGTGTCCTACGCCAACCTCGCCTTCGACACGGCGGCTCCCGAGTCGTCGCTGCTCAAGACCTTCACGGCGCAGATGGGCGTGCCCTATACGCCGCAGACCGAAGGGTATGATTTCGCATTCTATTTCGGCCCCAACAAGTACTCGATCCTCAAGAAGATCGGGGAGCCGGGCGGTGCGGATATTTATCTGGAGCGTCTCGTGCCGCTGGGCTGGGGCATCTTCGGATGGGTCAACCGCTGGTGTGTGATTCCGGTCTTCGACTTCCTGCGCAACTACATCGGCAGTTTCGGCATCATCATCTTCATCCTGGTGCTTCTGGTGAAGCTGGTGATCTCGCCGCTGACCTACAAGAGTTACGTTTCGATGGCCAAGATGCGTCTGGTCAAACCCCAGATCGACGAACTGGCGAAGAAGTATCCCAAGCCGGAGGACGCCATGAAAAAGCAGCAGGCGACGATGGAGCTTTATAAAAAGGCGGGCATCAACCCCATGGGCGGCTGTATTCCGATGCTGATTCAGATGCCGATCCTGATCGCCATGTTCCGCTTCTTCCCCGCGTCGATCGAGCTGCGCGAGCAGCCCTTCCTGTGGGCCGACGACCTCTCGTCGTACGACAGCATCGTGAACCTGCCGTTCTCGATTCCCTTCTACGGCGATCACGTTTCGCTGTTCGCCCTGCTGATGGCGGTGTCGCTGTTCGGATACTCCTGGTTCAACTACCAGCAGACGGCGTCGTCGCAGCCCCAGATGGCCGGCATGAAGTTTATGATGGTCTACATGATGCCGATTATGATGCTCTTCTGGTTCAACAGCTATTCGAGCGGCCTTTGCTACTACTACCTGCTGTCGAATATCTTCACCATCGGGCAGACGCTCGTCATCCGGCGCATGGTCGACGACAACAAGATCCACGCGATCATGCAGGCGAACGCCGCGAAGAAGTCGAAAGGCAAGAAATCGAAATTCCAGCAGCGCTACGAGGAGCTGATGCGTCAGCAGGAGGCCCAGCAGCGCGCGAAGAGAAAATAGGCGGAACTCCGCTTTGAACACGGGCCGGAGCGGATTCCACATCGGGAACGCTCCGGCCCCGTTTTTGCCGGAGGCCGCATAAAACGATACCGTTATGAAACGAATTTTGATGCTGGCGTCGCTGCTGGCGGCCGGAATGCCGCTCGGGGCGCAGAATTTGGGGTCGGAGTACCGGCTGAAACGCGTGATTCCCGTCGAGGGACGGCAGGGTGTCGCCGCCGATTCGAATTTTTACTATGTGTCGGGCAGCACGGCGCTCTATAAATACGACAAGCAGGGGCGGCTGGCGGCCAAAAACGAGCGGCCGTTCGAGGGGCTGCCGCTGGCTGCCAACCACATCGGCGACATCGACGTGTGGGACGGGGAGATTTACGCCGGGATCGAAACCTTCGACGACGGCCGCGGGGAGAATATCCAGGTGGCGGTCTACGACGCCAACACGTTGAAATGGAAACGCTCGATCGACTGGGAACCCTCGTCGGGGCAGGTCGAGGTGTGCGGGCTGGCGGTGGACCGCGACGGCGACATGGTCTGGATGGCCGACTGGGTCGACGGACGCTACGTCTACGGCTACAACCGGAAAACGGGGCGGTATGTCCGCAAGGTCCACCTGCGTCCCGTGCCCCAGTGGCAGCAGGGGATTTTCATGGTCGGCGGACGCATGCTGATCTCTGCGGACGACGGGGACGCCGACCTCGATGAACCGGACAACCTCTACGTTGCGGATCTGCGCGACGGAAAATCGTATGCCACGGTGCTTCCGTTCCGCTCGATGGACGATTTCCGCCGTCCGGGCGAAATCGAGGGGCTGGCCGTCGATCCTGCGACGGACGATCTGCTGGTGCTGGCCAACCGCGGGGCGCGGATCGTGCTGGGCATGCCGCGGGGCTTCTATCCGGGCTACGACGGCGAGGTGCACGAAGTCTACGTCTTCGAGAAGGTGAAATAAAGAAAGGTCCCGGATGTCCGGGACCTTTCTCTTATGGGAAGCGGCGGCTATTTGCCGAATCCGTTCGAAACGAATGTCAGCGCGTCGGGCAGCACCGTCTGCCAGTAGCGCCAGGTGTGGCCGCCGTCGCGCATGCGGTATTGCAGGGGAATGCCGCGCTCGCGCATGAGCGTGTAGAAATCGACGTTGCATTTCCAGAGGAAATCGTCGTCGCCGCAGTCGACCCACCAGCGGACCGAGCGCACGCCGTCGAGCTGTTCGGCGGTCATTCCGCGCAGCAGGGCCACGGGCGAGTTGTCGGCGACGGATTGCTGGAAGGCGTTGTCGTAGCTGCGGCGGCCGGGGAACATGTCCAGCAGGCCGCTCATCGAACAGGCCGAGCCGAACAGTTCGGGGTGGTGCAGGGCGTAGACCGCCGTGCCGCCGCCGCCCATCGACAGCCCCGCAACGGCGCGGTGCGCCTTGTCGGAGGCGATGCGGTAGCGTTTTTCGACGGCGGGCATGAACTCTTCGAAGAAGAACCGTTCGTAGTCCCAGCCCGGAACGTCGAAATAGCCCATGTGTTTGCCCGTGCGTTTCGGGCCTTCGCCCGAGGCGTCGGGCATGACGACGATCATCGGTCGGGCCATGCCTGCGGCGATGGCTTCGTCGGCGATGCGGCGCAGGTCGCCTTTCTGTGTCCAGTCGGTGTGGCAGCCGCTGGCGCCGTGCAGCAGGTAGAGCACGGGGTAGGACTCCTGCGAGCGGTCGTAGCCGTCGGGCAGGTAGACCGTGCAGCTCTTTTCGGCCCCGAGGACCTCGCTCGGGAAGGTGTAGACTTCGGTGCGGCTCTGCGCTCCGGCCGTCAGGGCCGCGGTGAGCGCAAGCAGGGCGGTGGTCAGCAGTTTTTTCATGGCTTATTCTACATAAAGCACCAGTCCCTTGAGGTATTCGCCTTCGGGATGGTAGATGTTGATTGGGTGGTCGGCGGGCTGGGTCAGCTGGTGCAGGATGCGCACCTTGCGGCCTGCGATGGCGGCGGCGGAAAAGACCGTCGTGCGGAACAGCTCTTTCGTGACGGCCTGCGAGCAGGAGAACGTGAAGAGGATGCCCCCGGGGCGGATCTGCGACAAGGCCCGGGCGTTGAGCCGCTTGTAGCCCTGCATGGCGTTGCCCAGCACCTTGTGGTGCTTGGCGAAGGCCGGCGGGTCGAGGATGATCAGGTCGTATTTGTCGCCGATGTCCTTCAGGTAGTCCACCGCGTCGGCGGCGACCTCCGAGTGGGCCGCATTGTCGCCGAAGTTGAGCTGCATGTTCTCCGTGGCCAGCGCCACGGCGCGTTCGGAAGAGTCCACCGAGCAGACTTCCCCGGCGCCGCCCGAGAGGGCGTAGACCGAGAACCCGCCCGTGTAGCAGAAGGTGTTGAGCACGGTGCGGCCCTTGGCGTAGCGTTTGACCAGCTGGCGGTTTTCGCGCTGGTCGAGGAAGAAGCCCGTTTTCTGCCCCTTTTCCCAGTTGACGCAGAACCGCTCGCCGTTTTCCAGAACGATGTGCGACGCATGGTCCGAGGTTCCCCACAGGTAGCCGTCGACGGCTCCGAGGGCGGCCTTGAAGGGGAGCGTCTGCGACGATTTGTCGTAGATGGCCGTGAGGCGTGCGCCGTAGACCGTGCGCAGCGCCTCGGCGATCTGCATCCGCGCGTGGTACATGCCCGCCGAGTGGCACTGGATGACGGCGACCGGGCCGTAGATGTCGACGACGAGGCCCGGCAGCGAGTCGCCCTCGCCGTGGACCAGGCGATAACAGGTCGTCGCGGGGTTGTCCGTGAGGTCGAGCGTGCGGCGCACGTCGTAGGCGACGGCGATCCGGAGGTTCCACCACGCCTGGTCGATCTCCTCGCGCTCGAACGTGAGCACGCGCACGGCGATCGACCCCACCTGGTAGTGGCCCAAGGCCATGAATTCGCCCTGTCGGGTGTAGACCTCGACGAGCGCCCCTTCGGCGAAATCGGACTCCTCCTCGGCTTTGATGTGATCGATGGCGCCCGAGAAAATCCACGGGTGGCGGCGCAGAAGCGATTCCTCCTTGCCTTTGCGCAGGTAAATTTGCGGTATCATTTGCGGATCGGTTTTTTCGGTGTGCGGAGCAGCTGTTCGTAAATGCGGGTGCAGACCCATGCGTCGGTCGCGGCATAGAGCTGCTGTTTGTCCGTGAGGGTCGCGGCTTCCCAGTTGCTCAGCCGCTGGGCTTTCGAGACGCGCCGGCCCAGCACGATGGCCGAGAGCTTGCGCAGGCTCTTCTCCCCGATGCCCCACTCGGGGGCGATGCCCTGCAAGTCGACGAAGCCCCCGTCGCGGAAGTGGCGGATCTGGCGCAGCGAGCGCAGGTCGCCCGCCACGTCGGCGCCGATTTTGAGAATCCGCCTGTCTTCGAGCAGTTGCAGGATGGGCTTGGCCAGCGGAATCTTGTTGAGCCGGAACAGGTAGCAGACTGTCGGCGTGGAGAGTTGCAGCAGCGATACGCGGAACGTGACGCCCGGGCGGAACGAGGGGCGCGTCTCGGTGTCGAAGCCGATGACGGGCTGCTCGGCGAGCGTTTTGCAGGCCGCGGCGATGTCGCGTTCGTGTTCGACGATGCGGATCTCCCCCCGGAACTCTACGGCCGGGAGCAGGGCGGTCTGCTCGTTGCTGATTTTATCAATGAAGTTGTTAACTGTGGTCATGCGGTGAAAATTCCCACAAATTTATGCATTTATTTTCAGAAAAGCGGCTCTTCGGCGCGCTATTTTGCCTTGTCCGGGCCGTCGGGACCGCTGAAAAGCGCGATGCGTCCGTCTGCGAAGGTCCGGACCGCCCCTTCCCCGAGCAGTTCGCGCACCGCTTCGGCCAGCCGTTCGGGCGGGCAGGCCAGTTCGGCGGCGAGCCGGTGCGGGTCGGCCGGGGACCGGGCGAGGCACGCCAGGAGTTTTTCGCGCAGGGCGCTTTCGGAGCCGGGCGCATCGCCTGCCGCTCCGGGGTGAGCGGTTCCGGGAGCGGTTCCGGCCTCCCGGGCGGCGGCTTTCGCGGCCCGTTTGCGGGCCAGGCAGATGTCGCAGACCCCGCACGGCGCGGGGTTTTCCTCGCCGAAATACCGCTCCAGCACGGCGCTGCGGCACTCCTGCTCGTTGGCGGCGTAGGCGATCATCTGTTCGAAGCGTTCGCGCATCAGCTCCTGCCGCCGCTTGTAGGTCTCGGGGGCTATGTAGAGGTCGGCGCGCGGAAGGCGTTCCTCGTTCATAAAGAGGATGGGCGAGCGGTTCGAGGGGATGTAGCGGATCACGCGCAGCTGCCAGAGCCGTTTGAGCAGCTCCTTGACCCGCTGGACGGTGTAGCCGCTCCAGGTGGCCAGTTCGCCCTCGTCGATGGGGCGGAACTCGGTGAAGACGCCGTTGTAGAGCCGCAGCAGGGTGCGGATGAAGTGGTCGAGTTCGTCGCGCTGCACGCGGAGTTTGTACAGCTCGTCGCGGCTGACGCAGAACATCACCCGCGCGGGGTTCTCCTGTGCGTCGGTGAGGGTCATGTAGCCGTTCTGCTGGAGCAGTTTCAGGGCGCTCGTGACGGTCCCCGAATAGAGGCGCTCGCGGGCGCAGAAGTCGTGTATGTTGAACAGGAACGACGCTTCGCCGCCGTCGCCGATGCCGATTTGCAGGTAGGAACAGATCCGTTCGTAGATCTCCTTGATCTTCTCCAGCGGAGGGAACTCCTGCTCGAAACGCCGCGCGATGCGGTCGCTGTCGTCCGAGGCCACGAGCAGCAGGGCATAGGCACGCTGTGAGTCGCGGCCCGCGCGGCCGGCCTCCTGGTAGTAGCTTTCGAGCGAGTCGCACATCGCATAGTGGACCACGAACCGCACGTCCGCTTTGTCGATGCCCATGCCGAAGGCGTTGGTGGCCACCATCACGCGCGTCTTGCCCGAGAGCCACTCCTCCTGCCGCAGCGACCGCTCGGCGTGTCCCAGTCCGCCGTGGTAGGCGGCGGCCGTCGTGCCCTCCTGACGCAGGAGGTCGGCGATCTGCTCGGTGCCCTCCCGCGTGCGGACGTAGACGATGCCCGTGCCGGGGACGTTGCGGACCAGCCGCAGCAGCTGTCCGTTCTTGTCGTCGGTGCGGCGGACGCTGTACGAGAGGTTGGGACGCGCGAAACTGCTGCGCAGAATGTGCGGTTCGGGGAATTTCAGGTGGCGCATGATGTCGTCTGCCACTGTTTTCGTGGCCGAGGCGGTGAGCGCCAGCACGGGGACGCCGGGGAGTTTTTCGCGCAGCTCGGCGATGCGCAGGTACGAGGGCCGGAAGTCGTAGCCCCACTGCGAGATGCAGTGGGCCTCGTCGACGGCGATCAGCTGTACGTTCATGCGCACGACGCGCAGGCGGAACGCCTCGGTCGCCAGCCGCTCGGGGGCCACGTAAAGGAATTTCACGTCGCCGTAGGCGCAGTTGTCCAGCGCGATGTCGATCTGCCGCGGCGAAAGGCCCGAATGGATCGCAACGGCCGGGACGGCCCGCGCCCGGAGCCGGTCGACCTGGTCCTTCATCAGGGCGATGAGCGGCGTGACGACGATGCACAGCCCCTCGCGGGCGAGGGTCGGAACCTGATACGTGAGCGATTTCCCGCCGCCCGTGGGCATCAGCGCCAGCGTGTCGCGGCCCTCCAGGACGGAGCGGATGATCTCCAGCTGCACGGGACGGAACTCCGTGAAGCCCCAGTAGCGTTTCAGCGTGTCGTATATCCTGTCCGGTGCGGGTTTCATAACACAAAGGTATAAAAAAAGAAGGGACGGGGCAAAAGCCGTTTGCAAGCCGTTTTGTAAAAAAATTAGGCGGTTTGGAGATTTTTTTATACTTTTGCGAAGATCAGAACGTTCGACAGATGAAGATACGCGAAGAATTCAAAGTCCGGGAGATGGCCGGCGAGCACGTGATCGTGATGCCGGGGCGCGGAGGCGCCGCCGATATGACACGCATCGTGTCGCTCAATCCTTCGTCGATGTATCTGTGGGAGAAGCTGCGGGGACGCGAGTTTACGGCTGCGGATGCCGCGCTGCTGCTCACCGAACGTTACGAGGTCGACGCCGACACGGCCCGGAAGGATGCCGGGCGGTGGATCGCGAGCCTCGCCGAATGCGGAATCGTGGAAGAGTAGATGAAATTGAAAAGGTCCATATCGCTGCTGCTGCTCGCCGTCTATCTTTTTGCGACGGCGGGGACGGCTTTGGCGTCGCTGACGTGCAAATGCGTGGCAATGAAGGCCCGCACGGAGCATGCGTGCTGCTGCCATTGCCTCCATGTGGCGGACCTTCCGGCCGCGGCCGGCGGTGAGATGCGCGCACCCTGCTGCGGCAACCACCATTCGACCGAAATCGAACTCTACGTTTCCTCGTCTTTCGACAACAACGAGCGGTATACCCGCTGCATCGTCCTCGACCTGCCGCCTGCGCTCGCCGCAGAGTGCCCGTGTCCCGCGCATGTTCCCTTTCTGCGCGAGAAGGTCGCCGAGAGGCGAACGCCTTTCGTCCGGGAAGCCTCGACACTCTCCGTTGGCTTCCGCGCTCCTCCCGTATTGGTTTAAGACTCCTTCGGGACCGGTGTCGTGTACGCCGGTCCGTAATCAGTTTTAACCAATAACGGAATTTCCATGAAATTTTTCAAAATCACTGTATTTTCATTTTTCGCCCTCGCCGCGTGCGGTTCGCTCCGTGCGCAGGATTTGCAGGGCGTGGTCCGCGATGCCGAGAATCAACCGCTTGTCGGCGCCTCGGTCTACTGGGCCGGTACGACCATCGGAGCCAGCACCGACGCCCAGGGTGCGTTCCTCCTTCACCGCGTAAAGGGCTACGACAAGCTCGTGGCCTCGTATCTGGGCTTCGTCAACGACACGCTGGACGTGAAAAACGGCGTCGACAAGGTCGCGTTCGCGCTCCGTTCGGAGGGCGTGGCGCTGGAAGGCGTCGTCGTCGAGGGCAATTTAAGCGGCAACTTCGTCAAGCGCGACGGCATCGTCAAGGGCGAGATGATCTCCTTTGCGGGTCTTTGCAAGATGGCCTGCTGCAACCTGGCCGAGTCGTTCGAGAATTCGGCTTCGGTGACCGTCGGTTACAGCGACGCCATTTCCGGCGCCCGGCAGATCAAGATGCTGGGGCTGGCCGGAACCTATACGCAGATTCTCGACGAGAACCGCCCGATCATGCGCGGCCTGAGCGCTCCCTACGGATTGAGTTACACGCCCGGCATGTGGCTCAACTCGATCCAGGTGTCGAAGGGCGTGGCTTCGGTCACGGCGGGTCACGAGGCCATCACGGGGCAGATCAACCTCGAACACCGCAAGCCGACGGACGACGAGCGGCTGTTCGTGAACCTCTACCTCGACGACGAACTGCGCCCCGAGGCCAATGTTTCGACGGCCTTTCCCGTGACGAAGGACAAGAAACTGTCGAGCGTCATTCTGCTTCACGGTTCGATGGACACCGACGCCCGGAAGATGGACCACAACCACGACGGCTTCCGCGACCTGCCGAAATCCGACCAGATCAACGTGGCCAACAAGTGGCTTTATGCCGCCGACAACGGCACGCAGGTGCGCTGGGGCTGGAAGTTCGTGCAGGAGAATCGTCTGGGCGGCATGCTCGACTACAAGAACACCCGGACCATGCGCGAGGCGATGGAGAAGGACTGGGACTGGCGGGCCGGCGACAAGAAGATGCCGCTCTACGGTTCGCACATCCGCAACCGCAACGCCAACGGCTATTTTAAAGTCGGTATGCCGGTCGGTCCGGCGGTCTACGACCCCGACGAACAGGACGAGATGCGCTCGAACCTGGCGTTCGTCGCCGACTTCGACCACTTCAGCGAAGACGTCTATTTCGGGCTGAACGACTACACGGGCAACCAGAATTCGCTGGCGCTGAATCTGATGTACAACCACTATTTCACCTACCGTTCGTCGCTGATCGTCGGCGTGCAGGGGCATTTGGACTACTACCGCGAGAAGCTCCTCAATCCCACGCCGTGGATCGCCGCCAACAGCGTCCGCAACTACGATTTCGACCGCAACGAGCGCGAGGCCGGAGCCTATGCCGAGTATACCTACGCCATCAAGGACAAGTTCTCGATCGTGGCCGGACTTCGCGGCGACTACAATCACTATTACGACCGCTTTTTCCTCACGCCCCGCGGCCACCTGAAATGGAACATCACCCCCTCGACGACGCTCCGCGCCTCGGGCGGTCTGGGTTACCGTTCGACGAACGTCATCACCGACAATATCGGCGTCCTGGCCACGGGCCGGGCGATCACGTTCCTCGACAATGAATCGGGGAAGTTCGATTTCCGGAAATTCGACCGTATGGAGAAGGCCCTGACCGTCGGCGGAAGCCTTACGCAGACTTTCGGACTGGTGAACCCCGGCGATGCGACGCTGAGCTTCGACTATTTCCGCACGCAGTTCTACAACTCGGTCGTGGCCGATCAGGAGATGTATGCCGACCGGATCGTTTTCTACGACACCGACGGACGTTCGTACACCGACACCTACCAGATCGACTTCTCGTGGTCGCCGGTCGAGCGGCTCGACATCTTCGCCACGTTCCGCTACACGGACAGCGAAATGACGATCAGGCGCGCCGACGGCGGTACGGCCCGCGTGGAGCGTCCGCTGGTGAGCCAGTACAAGACGCTGCTCAACATTCAGTATGCCACGAAGTTCCGCCGCTGGGTGTTCGACGCCACGGCGCAGCTCAACGGTCCGGCACGCATCCCGACGCAGACGGGCGACCTCGACGACAGCTACTATTCGCCCCGTTATCCGATGTTCTTCGCGCAGGTGAGCCGCAAGGTGGGCAAGTTCGACATTTACGCCGGGTGCGAGAATATCGCCGACTACCGCCAGAAGGACCCGATTCTCAATGCGCAGGACCCCTACGACTACAAGTTCAACTCGATGAACGTCTGGGGACCGCTCATGGGCCGCAAGTTCTATGTCGGTTTACGGTTTAATCTCTATTAGGACTGTTTTGAAGACCGGTATGGAACCGTGCAGACAATCCCTCCGAACCTCCCTTTGAAAGGGGAGGCCCGGAAACAGGACAATGAAATTTTCGAAACCTTAAAATAACAGCAAGATGAAAAAGATTCTGATGATTTGCCTGGCTCTGGTGATGGGCCTCGGCATGTGCGCTGCGGCCGGCAAACCGGCGCAGAAGAAAGAGGTGACGACGGTGTTCGTTACGGACATCGACTGCGAACACTGCGTGAAGAAGATTATGAACAACGTTCCGTCGCTCGGCAAGGGCATCAAGGACGTGAAGGTGGACCTGCCGAAGAAGGAGGTCACCGTGATTTACGACGCTTCGAAGAACAACGACGAGAACATCGTCAAGGGGTTCGCCACGATCAAGGTGAAGGCCGAACCCAAGAAAGCCCCTGCGAAGAAATAGCTTCGGCGGGTTTGTTATCGGAAACGGGGGAGCCTCTTCGGGAGGTTTCCCCGTTTTTCAGTTCCGGGAGGAGGCGATGCGGCGGCGGATCACGAGGTCGGCGAGCAGCAGTGCGAGAAAGACCAGCGCGATGCAGACACACATTGCAACCAGCCATTTGTCCTCTTCCGACAGCGTGAGGTGCGGCAGCGTGAAGTGCGGCAGTTCGGGGCGGGGAAGGGCGAAGTCGGTGATTCGCAGCCTGAAGTCCGGCCACAGCGTCGTCACGCAGGCGGCGATCAGCGCCGCGAAGCAGCCGGCGCCCCCGGCCGTCAGCAGCCACGTTTCGCGTCGTTCGCGCCGCAGGGTCTCACGCCGCATCCGTTCCATCAGCCGCGGGGTGAAGCCTGCGGGCAGTTCCGGGGGCGGAACTTGCCGGACCGCGCGGCGTATCGCATCACTCTGTTCCATTCATCTCGTCGTTTACCAGTACATATAGTTTTTTCCGGATTCGGTGGAGCCGCACCTTGACGTTGCCTTCCGAGAGTTCCGTGATCGCGGCGCACTCGCCGACGGAGCGGTCCTCGTAGTAAAACAGCGTTACCAGCGCCCGTTCCTCGGGATCGAGCCGTTCGACGGCGCGGTTCAGCGCGTCGAGACGCTCCTGCTTTTCGGCCCACTCCTCCAGCCGGTCGGCCTCGCTGTCGGGCAGGGCCGCCAGCCGCCGTTCGTCGATGCCGCAATGCTTCGGACGCGTGCGCCGCGCGTGCGACACGGCCGTGTTGTAGGCGATGCGGTAGAGCCACGTCGAGAAACTGCTCCGCCCGCCGAACCGGTCCAGACTGGAGAAGGCCTTCAGAAAAATGTCCTGCGTCAGCTCTTCGGCGTCCTCCGTGCATCCGGCGATCCGTGCGGCCAGCGTGTAAACCGCCCTTCCGTAGCGATCGACCAGGCGGGCGCAGAGACGGGTCTCTCCGCCCGCGATTCGTCGGATCAGTTCCTGTTCTTCCGTTTGCATGGTTATTCCGTTAGACGCGCCGCGGCGGAAAAGGTTACACGTGAGCCGTGTTTTTCCGTCGTCTGTAACCTTTTTGCACATTCGGCGTCTAACAGGGCAGAGATCGCAAAAAAAGAATCGGAAACCTTTTAATTTTACAGATTATGAATTTTATCATGGTCCCGCTGGTGACGGGAATCGTCACGCTGGGAATTTACAAGTTCTTCGAACTGCTTATCTGCCGCCGCGAGCGGCGCGAGATTATCGGGAAACTCGAACCCGGTTCGCTGATCGATTACCTGAAACTGGTGCCGATGGGGCTGCGGACGGGCGCCACGATACGGACTGCGTCCGAAACTGCTCCGGGTATCCCGGCCGGGGCGTTGAAAGTCGGCTGCTTGCTGCTGGGGCTGGGCGCCGGGCTGCTTTTCGGCTTTATGCTGACCCGGATAACCGAAATCCAGTCCTATGACACGCGCAGCGCCGTTTATGGCGGTTCGGTGCTCGTTTTCGGAGGCCTGGGACTGATCGTCTCGTTCATCGTAGAGCGCGCCCTCTCCCGCAGAAGGTAGGGCGGGAGGACCGCTGTGAAAAGAGCGTCCCGCCGGGACGCTCTTTGTTTTGCAGTGGCGTACCCGCTATTCCATCGGCCGGATGCGGACCTCCGTCACGCCCTCCAGCTCGCGGGCCAGACGGTCGATGTCGGTCTTTTCGTCCACCTCGCCGTAGTGGTAGGGGTAGAAGATCGCCGGTTTCAGTGCCTTCACCGCTTCGACGGCCTGGTCGACGGTCATCGTGTAGGGCTGGTTCACGGGCAGAAAGGCGATGTCGATCTTTCGGAGCGCCTGCAGTTCGGGGGTGGGTTCCGTGTCGCCCGCGATGTAGATGCGCGTGCCGCCGATGGTCAGCACATAGCCGCAGTCCTCGCGCTCCCGGGGGTGGAATTGCAGATGGCCCGGCGTGGTGTTATAGGCCGCGACGGCCTCGACCTTCACATAGTCGCGCGGCGTGGCGACGCTGCCCGGACGCATCGTGTAGCAGTTCATTTCGAAAGCTTCGGCCGAGGTCCGGTCGCAGAGGATTTCGGTGTCGGCGGCGAGCAGCTTCTCGACGGCCGCCACGTCGAGGTGGTCGTAGTGCGAGTGGGTGATCAGCACGATGTCGGCCTTCGGCAATGCGCCGTAGTCGGCGTTGGCGCTCACGGGATCGATGTAGATGTATTTGCCGCCCACGGAGATCGCGAGCGAGGCGTGCTTGAAAAAGGTGATCGTGAATTCGGTCCCGTCGCGGGCGGAGAGCCGGTCGGCGGGATATTCGGGGGGGGTTGCGCGGCCGCAGCCGAAAATGGAGAGCAGTGACATAAGAATGAATACGGTTGGTTTGTGTGTTTTCATAATCGTTCGATCGCGAAATCTGCGATCAGCGTGTGGCGCTCCGGCAGTCCGGCAAAAAGGGGTGTCGTCAGTCGGAGCATCATGGAATAAAGATACAAATTTGCGGCGAAACGGCAAAATAGATTTCGCATACGCGAAAAAAAAATCTATCTTTGCGGCAGCACAGCTCCGATGCACGCCCGAACCGGAGCTGGAAACCCCGACGCGGCGCGCCAAAGGTTCGCTGCCGGGTTTCTGCAGGCCGGCATACCGGACGGAAATCGGATAAAGGGAAATTTTTTACGGCATCCGCGCAGTATATTGCCGCCGGGTGCGTTTATATGAATAAATTAACCAAACATACCGTATGAATAAACTTATTGCAACAATCGCGCTGGCGGCTCTCGCATTCACGAGCTGTATCAAGGAAAACGATACCTGGAAGGAGATGCTTCCCGTTCAGCCCGGAATGTACATCTATCAGCTGGCGACGGATCAGGATAAACTCGCCATGCGGCCGGCCAATGCGGCCTTGCGCCTGGCGATGCTGCTGGCCGAAGCGGATAAGCAGGGCGAGGATGTCCTGTCCGCAGACCTGAAGGAGATCGTGGTCAAAAAGGGCGACGCCTCGATCAAGGTCTGGGAAACCCTTTTCGGCGCGCATACGAAACTCGAACGGCAGGGTGAAGACTATCTGATCACTTACAGCGACGAAGCCCAGCTGCCCGACCGTTTCTTCATGGCGGGTTCCGTGCTGGTGAAAACCAACGGGACGAAGGTGCTGAACCAATCCTCCTATTCTGCGCCCTGGACCGTCGAGATGCAGGATCTCAAGGTGTTCGCTTACACGAATACCGGTCTGCGGTCGGCGTTCAATTTCGATGGCGGGGAGACTACGCTCTATTTCGACGGCGCCGATTCCTATATAATTGGAGCCTCGTCGTTCCGTATCCATCTCGATAATGTGGATGCGTCCTCCAACTGGACCGGCCGCTATACGCTGCGTGCCGAGGATTCGAGCCTGGCCTATTCGCTCTGCTCGGGCAAGGATTTCAAGGTCGAAGGCGGCGCTTCGGGTCCGACCCTCTATTCGTCCGACATGACGCAGGCGGTGGGGATGGGCTATGAACTGACCAATGGCGTTTACCGCGGCATGCAGATCATCAGCGGAACGCAGGAGTGCCGTTTCCTCTCCCCTCTGGAGTATGATACGACCAAGTACCCCGCATCGTCGGTGACCTACGAATGGTCGTACGACAGTTCGACCAATACGGTTTTCCAGAAGATTCGCTACAACGGATACGTTTATCCGAAGGATTGATAAAAGGGCTTATTCAGACTTGCTTGCGAGGCGCGAATGGATGTTGTTCCATGCGCGCCTCATTTTTTTTGCAAGTGCCGGGCGGGCGGATCAGGGGTTGCGGTCGAGCCGCATGACGGAGGGGATGAAGAATCCCGCCGCGCCCACCGCGACGATGATCGTTCCGGCGACGACGAAGGTCGTGGTGAGTCCCACGTTCTCGGCCAGGAATCCCGTGCCCAGCAGTCCGAGGGCCGCCGGCAGCAGCCCGAAACTGCGGTAGAGCGACATGACGCGTCCCAGCATGCCCGCTTCGATCCGGGTCTGGACCACGGAGACGAACGAGGCGTTGAACACGCTGCTGGAGATGCCCGCCGCCGCCGTGAAGAGGGCGAACCAGAGGAATCCCGCAGGCGACAGAAGCCCCGACAGCGCGAACGAGAGTCCCACGACGAGATACATCAGGTTGACCAGCACGATGCGGCTGACCCGGTAGGTGCGCGCGCCCATGACGGCGCCTCCGACGAGCGCCCCGCCGCCCCAGACGATCTCGATCAGGCTCATTTCGAAAGCGCCTCCGCCGAAGTGCTGGAGCGTCATCAGCGGGAACATCACCCCGACGGGCATGATGAAGAACCATACGACGATGGCCAGCGTGAAAAACCATCCCATGCCCGGAATGGCGTGCATGGCCGAGAAACCTTCGCGGAACTCCCGCCACAGGTCGGGTTTGCGCGTCGTGTCGCGCGCCGGGTTGGGAATCCGGACGCACAGCAGCGAGATGCAGGCGATGGCGGCTCCCGCCACGTCCAGCAGCAGGATGTTGCCGATCGAGGTGAGATTGATCAGCAGCGCTCCGAGGGCCGGACCCGCGATGCTCGACAGCGAGGCGATGATCTGGTTGACTCCGGCGATGCGCGTGAGCTGCGATGCGGGGGCCAGCAGCGGGACCGACGCCTGCATGGCGGGTATGTGGAAGGCAGAGCCGGCCGAGCGGCAGGCCAGCAGGATGTAGATGTGCCACATCCGGGCTGCGCCGAGCCAGAAGAGCGCCGTCAGCGCCAGCGTGCAGAGGGCGATGAAACTGTCGGCGAGGATCATCGTGCGCTTGCGGTCCCAGCGGTCGACGTAAACCCCGACGAGCGGCCCCAGCAGCGACTGGGGCAGCATCCCGGCGATGGCTGCGAGGGCCAGCACCTCGGCCGAGCCTGTTTCGAGGCTCATCCAGAAGATGATCGAGTAGGCCACGACCTCGCTGCTGAGGATCGAGGCCAGCTGCCCGCTCCAGATGACGGCGAATGTTTTTTTCCAACTTTCCACGATGTGTTCTGTCTTTTTAGAATCCGAGTTTAGGGAGGATGAAACCCATGCGGGCTTTGTCGCTCCATAGCCGGAACTGCCGCCCGTCGGTGTGAAGTTTGAGTGCGCCGGTGCCGAGGTCCCTATTGTCGCTTTCCGTGCCGCTGAATGCGTGCAGCCGGCTCGAGGCCGTCGTCAGGAGCAAGGTCAGATGTTTCATGCGGTTGTATTTTAGGTTGGAGGTGCTTCCTGGAAAAATTCCGGAGAAAAAAAGGCGGATACCAAGGTATCCGCCGCGCTAAAACCCTTCTCGCGAAGGGCTATTTAACTGCTTTAACTATTGCCTCGAATGCCTTCGGCTCGTTCATTGCCAGGTCGGCCATCACCTTGCGGTTGAGGACGATTCCCTTGGCGTTGAGTTTGCCGATAAATTGTGAATAGGTCATTCCCTGGGCGCGGACGGCGGCGTTGATACGCGTGATCCACAGCGAACGGAATGTCCGCTTCTTGAGGGCGCGGTGTGCATAGGCATAGCACAGACCCTTCTCGACCGTATTTTTCGCAACGGTCCAAACGTTTCCCCTTGAACCAAAGTTACCTTTGGCAAGTTTCAAAACTTTCTTTCGACGTGCGCGTGACGCGACAGCGTTTACTGAACGTGGCATATTGTAAAGTTTTTGGAGGACTGCCAGCGATACGGTTCTCCCGCATTCTTTGGGGCTGGTTCGTCCCGATTAATAAAATGCTGCGGGTTAATTACTTAACGAGCAGGTTCTTGATTTTGGCCTCGTCGGCCGCAGAAACGGTTCCCGAATAGCAGAGGTTGCGCTTCTGTTTCGTCGTCTTTTTGGTCAGGATGTGACTGTGATAAGCGTGTTTTTCCTGTGCCGGTGAAGGTAAAACGCTTCTTCGCAGCGGCATTGGTTTTCATTTTCGGCATTGTCGTAAATAGTTAATTAGTTAAACATAGCCTGCAAAAGTACGAAATTTTTCCCACAGTGCAACCTTCCCGCCGAAAATTCTTCGCAATCCGGGATTTTTTCTTATATTTGGTGTCGTAACGACGCTTTCGGGAGGTCGGGAGGCTTTGCCGGGTCTTGCGGCGGCCCGGTTTTTCCCGTACTTTTGGATGGACCCGGAACGCGCCGGCGGTCGTGTTTTGCGGAGCCGGATGCGGCGGCCGGGGACCTCTCCCGGAGGAATGCCGGAATTTTATGTATGATTTTTGCGGGGCGAAGCCCGGAGTGCTTATGGAGATGGAATGGAATTTTATCGTGCGGTTGTGTGTGGCGGGCCTTTGCGGAACGATCATCGGCCTCGACCGGGAATACCGGGTTAAGGATGCGGGTTTCCGCACTCATTTCCTGGTGGCGCTGGGCAGCGCGCTGATTATGATTGTCTCGCAATACGGATTCGAGGATTTTCTGGCGACCCACGACGGGCTGCGTCTCGACCCCAGCCGCATCGCGGCGCAGGTGGTCAGCGGCATCGGTTTCATCGGGGCCGGCACGATCATCATTCACCGGCAGCTGGTGCGGGGGCTGACCACCGCGGCGAGCCTCTGGGCCACGGCGGGCATCGGCCTGGCGGCGGGAGCGCATATGTATATCGTAGCCGGAGCGGCCACCGCGCTGACGCTGTTCGGACTGGAGGTGCTGACGCTGGTTTTCGGCGGACTGGGGCGGCGCCGGACGATGATCGTCTTCTCGGCCTCGAAGAAGGAGTTCGTCGACGCGATGTTCGAGCGCCTCGAAAGCAAGGACTATTCGGTGATCTCCTACGAAGTCGAGACCCAGCGCACTTCCGACGGAGTGGTGCACCGCGCCACGATCGTCATCCGGGCCAAGGGGCAGGCCAGCGAGGAGGGGTATATCGACCTGCTGCGCGCAAATCCGGACATCACTGTCGAAAAGATCGTCTGACGCTGTTTTTCGCCGTCACGGTCTCCGCTTTCGTTTTTCTTCGTCGCTTTACATGAAGGTGCAGGCGTTTTCGCTTTCCGGCGGAATTGTCCGGGAGTCTTTTTTATTGTCTGATGAACCAGCCGGATGGCATTCGATTTGCAGATTGGCCGCCTGTATCTGAAAAAGATGTAAATATCTGATATGTATGCATATGTTTGATTTGCAAAAAATAATTTTAATATTTAATTTTGCAGTGTTTTTGTATGCGATACGCTGAAAGTTGAATGTTATTTGACTGAAAATATTTTTCACTTATATTTATTGTTTGAATAATTATTTGCTTATGAGAACCTTACAGAAAAGAGGGGGGGGGGAATATCAGGTCCCCGAAATTGAGATTGTCGATGTAAAGGTCGAGGCGGGATTTGCCGTGTCGACCGAGACCGGAGAGTCTGCTTCCGGAGGATGGGGTATGACGGATAATTCCGGAGACGGCGAGTGGGAATAACATTGTCTAATTCCAAATTTACGGTAAAATTATGAAAAAACTTTGGATGATTGCAGGTTCGGCATTGGTGATGTCCGCCTGCTCGGATAATGTCGCTGAAATGAATCCCGCTCCGGCCGGAAATAACAATTTCGTCACGCTTGCCGAGATCTCGGCAAGCCTGCCTGCGACGCGCGCGTATCTCGAAGACGTTGAGTTCGGTGCGGGTAAAGAGGTTAAAACGTTTTGGTCTTCGGGCGATTGTATTACCGTCTGGAGCGAGCAGGAGCCGGAGAGGCTGCTGCTGTACCGTCTGAAATCCGGAGCGGATACTCCGAATGCGGTTTTCGAAGTTGTGGGTAACGAAGAGGGTGTCCACGGTACTCAATTCTATGCTTTGTACAACGGTTCTTCGAGCGCCTCGAAGCAGATTACGCTGAACTCGGTGCAGAATAACAATATAAACCGGCCTTCGAACAATATCGCCGAGGGTGCGGCTCCGATGGCTGCTTATGCGGCGGTGGAGGACGGCAGCCTTTCGAATGTCAGGTTCGCCTTTAAGAACCTGTGCGGTATTATGGCCGTTACGCTGACTACCGATGCTGATGCTGCGTTGGGTTCGATTACGCTCAATTCGACGGCGAATCTTACCGGTAGCGGTGAAGTGAGGTTCGTCAACGGTGAGCCGTCGTTCCGTATCGGGGCGAATGCCGGTAAGTCGATTTCGCGCGAACTCGGTAACTATAAAGTGAAGGGAGGGGAGCCTAACACGTTCTATTTTGTCGTTCCTGCCCAATCTTATGGCTATCTGGCGCTGGATGTCATGTCTTCAACGAATCCCAAACCTGTTTGGTCCAGAACGCGTACCATTGCCGACGGCCTTTCTGTTGATGCCGGAAGCATAACGCGAATTGCAAACGTTACGGTCAGAACCGTTGCTCCGCATGTTTATAAAGTGGGCGACATCTATCCTAACGGCGCTGTCGGCGGTGATGTTAAAGGCATCGTCTTTGAGGCCGCACAGGACGGGCAATCCGGTAAGATTGCTGCGCTGAAGGACTGCTCGGTGAATGGTACGGAGGTGTCCGACGAGATCGGTACGTATTATTGGTATAGTTGGGGCCCCTCTGCTGCTGCGCTGAATTCGATTTCGGACGGTAAGGCGAATACGGAGGCCGTTCGGGGAAATTCTGCCGATTATCCTGCTTTTGCCGCAGCGCTGGCTTTGGGCGACGGTTGGTATCTGCCTGCAAGAGACGAGTTGTCAACTCTTTTCGATATGCAAGGCGAACTTATCAATAAGGGCGGCTATCAGGAGATGCTGGGTATTGCCTATTGGAGTTCCACGCTGACGGGTAGTGCGCGAGCCAAGAAAATCAATTATTACGACGCTGTGGAGGCGGCTATGGCGACTGTTTCGCTCTCCAGCCAGTCTACTGTCGAGGGTTCGGTCCGTGCAATCGCACAATTCGAGATAAAATAAACATACGCTCTGTATAATTAGAAGCCCGGCCTCGCAGGAACGGGATTAAAAAGCTGTAATGATTCGATTTATCGGGTCGTTACAACTTTCATATAGGAGAATAGGTAACGAGAAGGTAACGGTTTATTTTCAGCTTTTTGTGCTCAAATACCGCATTTCAAATAACTAATTGCAAGATACGAAAAAAATACGGATTTGACAAATTTGCTAAAAAGGGCGGCATTCTAACCCATGGAGCCCATTGTCATGGCAACGTACAATTGTCGGGTTCTTTCGTCCGAGGACAAATTGAAGTTATTCAGCATCAAAAAACATGATCGAACATGGCACTGTAAAGTCCGTCGACTCTCTCCCATCGGCTACTCCTGCAAATAGACACACCAGCGGTATCATAATCTACCCCGCCCTGAGCAGAAAAAGGAGCATTGCAAAATAGTGGGAAAATTTATTCATTATAAAAAGAGTGCGAAAAAATGTGCCATATGACGCTCTCAAACATACCTATTTGTTGGTAAAAATAGTCCATTCGGGCAGTTATTAAAAAAAATTCATTATATTGGCATCGCGAAAATCGCAAAATTCTTGCCCCTCCGGAGTCTGCATACAATCCGTTCTATTGCTAAGATTTTGCATCCGGAAGATTTAAGAATCATTTATTAACCCAAAACATTCTGCTTATGAAGGTTTTTTTCGCCAAATTAAGTGTGTTAACGAGTATGCTGCTGCTTTACGGTGCCACCTCCGTGTGGGCGCAGGGCAAAGGTAAGATCTCGTTCAGCGGCACGGTCCAAGCCTCGGAAACTGAGGGGGGGGGGAAATTCTAAGATCACCCCGCTGGCCTACGCCGTTGTCTCCCTGCCCGAAATCGGCGTAGCAACGACCACCGACGTCAAAGGCCGGTTCGAAATCCAACTCTCCAATCCGGGGAAATACAAGGTCGAGATCAGCTCCCTGGGTTACGAGCCGCTGTCTCAGACCATCCAGCTTCCCGCACGGGACTCGCTCAAATTCACCCTAAAGGCCACCTCGTTCTATCTGGAAAACATCGTGGTGTCGGCCGAGTCGAAAAAGACCGGTGCGGCAACCGCTTCGAAGATTTCCAAATCGGCCATGGAGCACATTCAGGCCACATCGCTGGCCGACATCATGTCGCTCCTTCCGGGCGCCAGCACACGCACGGCCGAAGAGATCGCCCTCAAGAAAGTCAGCACATTCTCCGTCCGCAACGGCCAGAGCTTCGGCACGGCCATCATCATGGACGGCGCTCCCCTTTCGAACAACGCCAACATGCAGACCCTGTCGCTGGCGTTGGGAGCCGGCGCAGGGCCCAGCATATCGACCCCCAACTCGGGCGTCGACATGCGAACCATCACCACCAACAACATCGAATCGGTAGAGGTGATCCGGGGTATTGCCTCGGCCCAGTACGGCGACATCGCTTCGGGCGCCGTCATCGTCAACAGCAAGGCGGGACGCACGCCGCTGTCGATCCAGCTGGATGTCAATCCCAATGTCTACATGGCTTCCGTATCGCACGGCGTGGGCCTCGGCCGTAAAGCCGGCGTGCTCAACTACGGCGTAGACTACACCTTCGCCCAATACGATCCGACCGAAGGATACGACACCTACAACCGTGTGACGGGACGCGTAAGCTACTCGAACACCGTCGGCAAATGGTCCACCAACACCTCGTTCAACCTGTTCTACACCAAGGACAAGGCCGAACCGAATCCCGACGACGCGAGGGATCTGGACCTGATGACCCAGCGCGACCTGGGCCTGCGCTTCAACACCAACGGGTCGTTCAATTTCAACAAGAACTGGCTCAAAAACCTCAAATACACCGTCTCGGCGAACTATACGAACAAAAAAACGTACCGGGAGGAGTTCGCCACCAACTCCGACTGGACCTACTCCACCTCGAAAACCGACGGAGCCATTCTTTCGAGCATGCCCGGACAGGATATTTACCTGGCCGACGGTACGAAAATCACGAACATCCCCGATGCCGACAAGAACGGCAAAGCCTGGCGCCTGCCGTCGGACTATACGGCCATATACAACCTGTACGGCAAGGAGCTCAACACCTTCGCGCAGCTGTCGGCCAATTTCGCCGGCGACCTGGGACGCACTCACCACCGGCTGATCATCGGCGGCGAGTACCGCGCCACGGGCAACCTGGGCGAAGGCAAGGTCTTCGATCCGGAGACTCCGCCGCGCCGCTCGGTCAACACCAACTTCACCACCCAGCGCGAACGCGCTTTCAGCGACGTGCCGTTCATGCACCAGTTCAGCCTCTTCGCCGAGGAGTATTTCTCGATGGACATCCTGCGCCGCAAGCTGGAAATCGTCGCCGGCGTCCGCTATGACCATATTTACAACATGGACGGAGGCGTCGCACCCCGTATCAACGCCTCCTACGACCTGATTCCCGAGAAACTGAGCGTCCGCGGCGGCTACGGCATCACGTACAAAGCCCCCTCGCTGGGTTATCTCTATCCCGACAACGCTTATTTCGACATCCTGAACTTCGACAACACCACGGCGAGCGGCTTCAGCGACGCCCAGAAATTCCAGATCGCCACGACGCACGTCTATTCGGCGGAGAATCCGGATCTCGAACTGGCGAAAACCACCAAATGGGAGGTCGGCGTCGATTTCAAGATCGGGCAGGTGCGCGGTTCAGTCACCTATTACGAGGACAAGACCCGCAACGGCTACATGACCAGCGCAACGTTCGACACCTTCAAATGCGTGGACTACAATCAGTATTCGGCGGCCAAACCGGCCAATGAGACCGATATGCCCGAGTTGTCGCTCAAGTCGTCAGACAAAATCCTGCTCCAGTATTCGATCCCGACCAACTACTTTGCCTATAACAGCCGGGGCGTCGAGTTCGACATCGATTTCGGACGTATCAACTCCATCCGCACCTCGTTCGGACTGAACGGAAGCTGGACGCAGTACAAATCGTGGAAGAACTACTACACGTTCACGAACCATACGACAGGCAGCAGCGTAGCCGGTTCCTATCCCCACATGGGCGTCTTCGAACCGGGCAACAAGGCGGAGCATTCGTCGTCAACGACGACCAACCTGCGTATCACGCACAACATTCCGCGAATCGGTTTCGTCGTCACGCTGACAGCCAGCGTCAAATGGAAGGAGCGTGAGTACACCACCTACGGCAACGACTCGATCCCTGTGAAATACATCTCGCGCCTGGACGGTCAGGTGTATGATTTCGACGCTTCGCGCATCGGGGAAGAGGAGTTCCAGGCCCTCGACATGCGCGGGCGCCTCGACGCACGCCGGCTGATTCCCGAAAGTTCGATGCCCCCGATACTCTGTATCAACATCAATCTGACCAAGGAAATCCGCAATTTCATGCGCATTTCGTTCTTCGCCAACAATATGTTCCGCAGCACGCCGATCTGGGAGAGCAAAGTCTATCCGGGCAAGTACACCCGGCGCAACGCAAAGACCTTCTTTTTCGGAGCTGCGCTGTCTGTCAAGATTCGATAACCCTACAACGCAAGTACAACCATGAAAAAGACATATATAGCCATACTGACGGCCGCTGCAGGGCTCTGTTCGTGCATCGAGATGATGGACTCCGCCAGCCAGGCCGATGTTGTGAATCCGTTGAACGTCTCCTTCAAGGTCAAGGCCGTGACCGGCTTTGTGGATGCCGACGGCAACGGTACCATCAACACGGATTTCCCGGTGGATGGGCTCACCGTCCGTTTCACCAATTTCGAGGAGGACGCCGTCATCGAAACGCTGACCGACGAGAACGGCATCGCACAAACCGAGGTCGCACCGGGCAACTACACGATCTCGGTATTCGGCGAATCTGAATCCGAAGGCAATACCTATTACCTGAACGGATCGGTGCAGAACAAAGCCATCACCAAAGACATCACGCCGGAACAGGCCGAGGCGTCGAACGACTTCTCGATCGCCATCCGTCCCGCCATGGTGGGCCCGCTCTGCTTCAGCCAGATCTTCTACTGCGGAAGCACCAATCCCGAGACGCAGGCGACCTATTTCCGCGACCAGTTCTACGAAATCTACAACAACGGCGACGAGACCTATTACCTCGACCACCTCTGTTTCGCGCGTCTCGTGCCCGAATTCGCAACGGCGACGCTCCCAGAATGGCCCGCCGAGGACGGACTGAACAACTACGTCTATGCCGTGACGGTCTGGCAGCTGCCGGGTAACGGAACCGACTACCCGCTCAAGCCGGGCGAATCGTTCATCATCACCCAGGAGGCCGCGAACCATGCCGACCACAGCAAATACGGCGGACTGATCGACACTTCGCTGTCCGAATTCGAAACGTGGGCCGGCAATCCGCAGCGTGTCAACCCGGACGTTCCTGATCTCGAGTACGTTTTCTGGTCGGGATACATCGTGACCATGCAGTGGCTGAACACCGTCAGCGGTCCGGGACTCTGCATCTACCAGCCCGGCAAGCACCTCGAATTCCCGACCATCAATACGGGCGTGGTGGGAGAGACGACCCAGAGACAGGTGGGCAAAACGCAGGAGTACGTCCGCATTCCGGCCGAACAGCTGATCGACGGCGTGGAGATGCTCCCGACATCGAACAGCCTCAACATGAAGCGTATTCCCGGATTCGTGGACGCCGGAGCGGCTTCGACGGAGGAAATTTACGTCGGCAAGAGCGTGTGCCGCAAAGTGATCGGCCAACGGCCCGACGGCACCCCGATCTACCAGGACACGAACAACTCGACGGAAGATTTCGAAACGCAGGTCCCGCAGTTCCGCCGCAACGGCGAAAAGATGCCCGCCTGGAACTGGTCCCTGAAATAATAATCCCCCTAAATCGAATGAGTTATGATAAAATATAGCTACATCAAACTGACGGGATGCCTCGTGGCTGCGGCCCTTGCGCCGCTCTGCACCTCGGCGCAGCGGATCAATACCGAGGCCTCCGTCGAACGGCTGAAAAGCGAGAGTCTCCAGTTCAGCTACTCGGACAACGCGTCGGGCATCCAGCTCGACCAGATGGACTACTACAGCCAGGTCGGACTGGGATACGATATTGAGAAAGGTTCGTTCAAACGGGCGCAGGAGGGGGAACACAACACCGGGTACCGCTTCTTCACCGACGGCGGCGGCACGATGAAGGCCCTCAAGGGCGCTTTCATCTGGGGTAGTTTCGAATATTCGCGCGACCAGCTGCGCGATGCCGAGTACAACGCCTCGCTGATCGACCCGCTGCGCGGCACGCCCTTCTTCATCGCCGACACCTACAAAAGCAAATGGATCAACCAGCTCTACGACATGACCGTGAAGGCTGCGGCGCCCAAATTGTGGGACCGCCTGATCTTCGGAATCGAAGCCACTTATCAGAACGGCCAGGGCGCCAAACAGCACGACCCGCGTCCGCTGGTCAGCCTTTCGAAATTCGAGATCAAACCGGGTGTGACCGTCACGCTGGGCAAGCACGCCATCGGCGCTAACTACCAGTATTACTCCCGGCGCGAAGACGGAACCGCCTCGAATAAAATCTCGATGAGCACCAACCCGGTCTATATTTTCAACTTCCCGGGATTCTACGTCGATGCCTCCATCTCCAGCAGCACGGATGACAACCAGCGCATCTACAACGCCAACTGCATGGGCGTCGGCGGCCAGTACTCGTTCACGACCCAAAAACTGCGCCTGCTCGTATCGGGCAAGTACACCCGGGAAATAGAGGATGTCACCAACAGCTACACGACGCCCAAAATGGTCGGCACGACCCGGGACGAACGCTGGTCGATCGGCTTGAACGCCGTCTACAAGCCTTCGAAGGAGAATACGTTCTTCCTGAATGCCGCTTACGGCGACCGCAGCATCGACGGCATCCAGTATGTACAGGAGTGGGACAACTCCTTCGAGGTCGCCAAGTGGATCATAAAATCGAAATCCGTCCGTTCGAACAGCTCGAAGGCCGGTTTCGAGGGGCGTTTGCAGTATATGCGCACCACCCGCGGCGATTCCTACAACTGGACTGCCGGCGTCGAATTCTCCACCGAGAAGCTCAGCGACATCTACTATTTCCCGCGCAGCACCCAGGACATCGAAAACTGCAAGATCGGCATCTTCGGACGCAAGAATTTCATCTTCAACGAAAAGCACTCGCTGCTCGTCGGAATACGCGCCTCCTACAAGATGAACAACAGCAGCGACATCGACTACAACGGCTACAAGGCCGACACGAAATGCTACACCGATTTCACGCTCCGCGACTATTACTACCTCGGGTCGGGATACGCTGCGTTCGGCGGTGAAATCACCTATTCGTTCGCCCGGCTGTTCAAGGGCCGCGGTTCGGTCTTTGCCGCAGCCTCGGGCGACTATGTGCGTGCCGACGACCACCGCGACCTGTTCGACCGCCGCTTTTACGCCAATTTTAAAATCGGACTGATGTTTTAAAACTGGAACCCTCCGGAGAGGACGACACATATCCTCCCCGGAGGGTTTCAAATAACTGCTCCATATGAATTATAGAAAACCGTTTTTTGTCCTGCTGGCCGGAGTTCTGCTGCTTTCGGCCGCGCCGGGACGATCGCAGACGTTCGAAAACCCCTCCATACAGGGATCGAGTTCCTTCGCCGTGATCACCGACTCCCGAACCGCCCGGGAATGCCGGCCCCAAATGACAGCCTACAAACAGACGCTCGAAGCCGAAGGACTGCCCGTTTACATCGTTTCGCACGACTGGACGACGCCCGAACAGGTGCGTGACGTCCTGCGCAAACTTTATGCGGAAAACGCTTTGGAGGGATGCGTATTCATCGGCGACGTGCCCATCGCCATGATCACCAAGGCGCAGCACCTCACCTCGGCCTTCAAAATGGACGAACGCGACCACCCGCTCCACGAAACCTCGGTTCCTTCGGACCGCTTTTACGACGATTTCGATTTGCAGTTCGTCCCGCAGGGCACTCCCTCGCAGGGACTGTTTCATTATTACGAAATGTCGCCCGATTCGCCGCAGTACATCTCCTGCGACATCTATTCGGGCCGCATCAAGGCGCAGAAAGCCTACGGCGATCCCTACAAACAGATTGCCCGTTACCTGGAGAAAGCCGTGGCCGAACACCGCGACGCGACGCCTTTCGACCAGTTCGTCTCCTACACGGGCCACGGCTCCTACTCCAATTCGCTCATCGCCTGGCGCGATGAACAGCAGCTGCTCGACGAGCAGTTCGGCGACGTGTTCAGCCGCACCCACAACGCCAAATTCCTGCGTTACTCGATGCAGCCCTTCGTCAAGGAGTCGCTCATCCGCGAGGTCCGCCGCGACGACGTGGACATGATGGTCTTCCACGAACACGGAATGCCCCACCGGCAGTACCTTTCGGGGACGCCCTATGTGGAATCGGCCGAAGATGCCGCCGCCGAGATGCAGCGCAGCCTGCGCGAACTGGCCCGCCGTCCCGGCAGCGGCCGGGAATCGGCCGCCAAACGCGCCGCGGAGAAAGGACTCGATTCCACGTGGTACAACCGGGCCGAGGAGCCCGAAATGCTCCGTCTCGACTCGATCGCCGACCTGCGCACGGGCATCATCCTCGAAGAGGTCGAAGCCATCGCCCCGAATGCCCGCTTCGTGGTCTTCGACGCCTGCTACAACGGCGACTACCGCGAGGACGATTTCATCGCAGGACACTACATCATGGCTCCGGGACGCTGCGTCACGACGTTCGCCAACAGCGTCAACGTGCTTCAGGACAAGTCGGCTTTCGACCTGCTGGGACTGCTGGGCGAAGGGCTGCGCATCGGCGCCTGGGCCAAGAACATCCACATCCTCGAGTCGCACGTGATCGGCGACCCGACCTACCGCTTCAAGGCCGCCCATCCCGAACTCGACATCAATTCGATGGCGCTGAAGCGCAACAACGGCTTCTGGCTCGGACAACTCGACAATGCCATACCCGACATCCAGAACCTGGCGATGATCCGGCTTTGGGAAAACGACTACCCTCAGCTGCCCGCCATCCTGCTCGACAAGTGCTCCGAGTCGCCTTACAGCGTCGTGCGTTACAACGCCTTCCGGCTGCTCGAGTCGCTCAACGGCCCCGAATACAAGCAGGCGCTGATGCTGGCCGCCTACGACCGCTTCGAGTTCCTGCGCCGTATCGCCGTCACACGCATGGGACGTATCGGCGACGAGGCGTTCATCTCCGTGCTCATCGACGTATATGTCAGGGACCGCAATGCCGCCCGCATCGTTTTCAACATCAGCGAGGCGATCCGCTGCTTCGACAAACAGCAAGTCGAAAAGGCAATCGAGACCTATTTCGCCGACAAGAATTTCTACCATGCCCGGGAGGAGAAACAGGAGCTGCTCGACAAACTCATCGAGCGCAACGAGCTCTCGCCCGGCGAGTCCTCGACGCGGGAGATTCTCGACCCCCAGGGCAAGCCCCGCTGGCGGCAGGCCCGCATCAGTTTCCTCAAGAACCGCCCCTATCACCAGCACGTCACGGAATACCTCACCCTGCTGGGCGACGAGCAGGTTCCCGAGATTCTGCGTGTGCGGATGGCCGAGGCGCTGGCGTGGTTCAACCTCTCGGTGCGGCGCCATGAAATCGCCGATGCCGGACGCAAACTGCTCGCCCGCGGCAACTGTTCACCGGAACTGGCCAAAGAGGTGCAGCGCATGATTAACCGCGTAGAATCCAAGAAATAATCCGTAATGAAAGCTATGAAAAGATATTTATTGGCAATCGTCCTGCTGCTGCCATTCATCCTGCAAGCCAAAGTCGCAGTCGAAAAGCCCCGCAGCAAACAGCCGACGGCGTTCGCAATCGTCGTCGATCAGGCGACCTACGACAAAACGGCGCCCCAGATTCATGCCTACCGCGATGTCCTGGAGGCCGACGGACTCTCGACCTACATTCTCCGCGACAACTGGCAGACCCCCGAGCAGGTGCGCGAACAACTCATCGCGCTGATGCGCAAAACCGCCAAACGCTCGCCGCTCGAAGGCGTGGTCTTCGTGGGCGACATTCCGATCGCCATGGTGCGCAATGCCCAGCACTTGACCACGGCGTTCAAAATGGACGAGGACAATTTCCCGATGATTCAGTCGTCGGTCCCCTCCGACCGCTACTACGACTGCCCGGACCTGCAGTTCGAGCTGATCGCCCGCGACACGACCGACCGTCTGCTCTCCTATTTCAACCTCGCCTGCGACTCGCCGCAGCGGCTCGACCCGGCCTTCTATTCGGGACGCATCCGCTATCCCGAACAGCTCGGAGGCGACAAATACGAAGGGATTGCCCGCTATCTGGAAAAGGTCGTCGCCGAACGCGGCAAAGTCGACCAACTCGACAATCTGGTGACCTACGCCGGCGACGGATACAACTCCGACTGTCTGGTCTGCTGGATGGACGAGCGCGTTGCCATCGACGAAAATTTCCCGCTGACCGACACCCGCAAGGCCGGAAACCTGCGCCAGCTCAATTTCCGGATGGACGATTACATGAAATACCGGGTTTTCGACGAGTTGGTGCGCCCGGAGGTGGATGCCATGTTCTTCAACGAGCACGGTTCGCCCGACAAACAGCACGTCGGCAGTTATACGACGGAACCCGACAGTTTCGACGGCCAGTACAGCCAGCTCAAAGCCGAAGTCATGATCGCCCTGTATATGGAACGCCGCAAGGGCGACAAAGCCGACGTGGAGGGCACCAAACAGTATTTCAAGGAGAAATACCACCTGACCGACGCCTTCTTCGAAACGAAAAAGACGGAGGCGGACGACGACACGAAGGCCAAGGGCGACCAGACGATCGTCAGCCTCGAGGACCTCGAGACGCTGGCCGCACAGCCGCGTTTCGTGATGCTCAACGCCTGCTACAACGGTTCGTTCCACAAACCCGGCTACATCACGGGCTACTACATCTTCGGCCCGGGCCGCACGGTGGCCACGCAGGGCAATACGGTCAACGTACTGCAGGACCGCTGGACCTACGAGCTGGTCGGCCTGCTGTCACACGGCGTGCGTGTCGGGCAGTATAACCGGCTGATCGCATCGCTCGAAGGACACATCATCGGCGACCCGGCCTTCCGGTTCCAGCCCGTCGAGCCGAATACGCTGGCCACCGACATGACAACCCGCAAGGGAGACGCCGCCTACTGGCGCAGCCTGCTCGCAAGCCCGTGGGCCGACGTGCAGAGCCTCGCGCTGCGCATGCTGACCGACGCCGGTGCGATCTCGGCGGGCGAACTGCTGGAGTTCATGAAACAGTCGCCGCTGGCGACGACCCGTATGGAGTGCCTCAAACTCATCGGACGCTTCGGCGACGAGGAGATCTTCGCGCAAGCCATCATCCGGGGACTGAAAGACCGTTATGAACTGCTGCGCCGCAACGCTGCGACCTATGCCTGGCAGTCGAGCCGTCTGGAGCTGCTGCCCGCGCTGGCCGATACTTATGTCAACGACAGCGAATCGAAGCGTGTAGCCTACATTGTCATGAAGGGGCTGGAGCTGTTCCCCGAAAAAGAGGTCGAACAGGCGCTGCGCACGGCCGTCGAGGCTTCGCCGTATGCGGACAGCGAGGCAAAATTCACCGAGCTCTGGGAAGAGGTCGCCGGCGAACAAGCGATGAAGGAGCGGCAGCGGAATCAGCTTTTCAACGGCAAAACGCTCAAAAGCCGCATCTCGGCCATCCGTTCGATGCGCAACAACACCTACCACGAACTGGTGCCCGAGCTGCTGAAACTCGTGGCCGACGCTTCGCAGCCCCTCGAACTGCGGGCCAACACGGCCGAGTGTCTGGGCTGGTTCGCGCATACCCCGCGCCGTGCCGAGATCATCGACGCCTGCCGGCAGGCAGCCGCCGACAAAAACCTGGAGAAAGAGCTCCGCGACGAGCTGACGCAAACCGCGATCCGGCTCGAAAGCACCGTATCCGTACCGACCCGATAATCCGACATGACCATGAAATTGAAAAGAATCGTCTTACTGATCGCCGTCTGCCTGCAGGCCCTGTCGCTTGCAGCGGCACCGCGGATCGTCCGTCCCGGCGTGAAAAGCCCCACGACGTTCGCCATTTTCATCGACAGCCGGAGTTATGAAGCCGCAGCCGCCGAGGTAGACGCCTACCGCGCCGCCGTGGAGCGCGACGGATTGGGGACCTACCTGCTCATCGACGAGTGGCAGAACCCCGAAAGCGTGCGCAGCGAGATCATCCGGATGACGGAGGCGCAGCCGCACCTCGAAGGCGTGGTGTTCGTCGGCGACATCCCCATTGCCATGATCCGCGACGGACAGCATCTCACATCGGCGTTCAAGAGCAGTCAGGACCGCGACTGGAAAGATTCGTCGGTCCCCTCCGACCGCTATTACGACGATCCGGAACTGCAATTCGAGTTCCTGCGCCGCGACGCCGACGAACCGCTCTATTTCTACTATTCGCTCTCGCCCGAATCGCGCCAGCACATCGCGTCGCCGATCTACTCGGCCCGCATCAAGCCGCCCAAACGCGAAGGCGCGGATTCCGACGAACTGCTGCGTGCCTACCTGCGCAAGGTAGTGAAGGCCCATGCCGAACAGAACGAGCTGGACAACCTGTTCGTTTTCCGCGGCCACGGCTACAACTCCGAGGCTCCCGAAGCCTGGGCCGGGGAGCAGATCGCGCTGCGCGAACAGCTGCCCGCACTTTTCCGCACCGGCAGCACCGTGCGTTTCTATGATTTCGAAAGCCGCTGGCCCATGAAGCCCTACCTGCTGGAGAAGATGGCCCGCAAAGGCGTCGATGTCGCCCTGTGCCACCACCACGGCGCTCCCGACACGCAATACCTGAACGGATACCGAAACGGTTCGGGCATGAACGTTTCGATCGAGAACATCAAACGGTTCCTGCGCAGCAAAATCGACGGACACAAAGACCCCGAAAAACGCAAGGCCGAGCTGATCGCCTATTACGGCGTGCCCGAAGCGTGGTGCCAGCTCTCCGATTCGCTGCACACGGCCGATTCGCTGCTCGACCAGGCCATGGACGTACACATCGAAGACCTCTACAACCGGCCGATGAATCCCCGTATGGTGATGTTCGACGCCTGCTACAACGGCTCGTTCCACCTCGACGAGTGCATCGCCGCGAGCTATATCTTCGGTCCGGGCGACTGCATCGTCACCCAGGGCAATTCGGTCAACGCCCTGCAGGACAAATGGCCCGACCGCTATATTGGACTGCTCGACTGCGGCGTGCGCATCGGACAGTGGGGACGCCACGTGCATTACCTCGAAACACACCTGATCGGCGACCCGACCTACCGTTTCATCAACCGGGCGCTGCCCGGCACCGACCTAAACACGGCACTCACGGCAAAAGCATCGGACAACAAATACTGGCTCCGGATGGCCGCCGAAACGATGCCCGCCGACGTGCAGGCCATCGCCCTGCGCAAGCTGGCCGACAACGGTTACGACAAGACCGCCGACCTGTGTGAAAAACGGGTCGCCGAATCTCCTTACGGACCGGTGCGTCTCGAAGCCCTCAGGCTGATGAGCACCAGCCGCTCGCCGCGTTTCAACGCGATGCTGGTGCAGGCGGCGGGCGACAGCTACGAACTGGTGCGCCGTCTGGTGTCGCAGTGGATCGGCGACTGCGGCGACGACGAGCTGGTTCCCGCAGCCGTCGAGATGCTGCTGGACGACGAACTCTCGCTGCGCGTGGCCTACCATGCCGATGAGAACATGATATTCATGAATCCCGACGCCGTGAGCGCTGAGCTCCGCCGTCAGTCCGCGGCCAAACACGAACTCTACCAAAACGAAGAGTCGCTACAGAAACGGCTGAAGCGCATAGCCGACAAGCAGGCCGAACAGACGGAAACGTTCAAATTCATCCGCGACCCGCAGAACAAGATGAAGCGGCGCCTGAGCGAAATCACCTATTTCCGCCTCTACCGCCACCACTACTGCGTACCCGAACTGATCGCCCTGGCCGAAGACGCCGCGCTCGAAGAGCCGCTGCGCGTAGCGGCCGTCGAGGTGTTGGGATGGTTCGGACGATCCTATCAGCGCCCCATAATCTCCGCCATGTGCGAACGGCTGCTTCAAAGAGAACAGCCCCGAACAATTTTTGAACAGACCCAACGCACATCTAAACGGTTAGAAGCTTATTAAAAAGCGAATAATGGTAAATTCCCAGAAAATCCGCGCAGCTTTCGGTTCTTTATGAGATGAAATGCCGGAGGGTTTCCATTACTCGCCAATGCATGGCATGACAGTGACAGCATAGGAACAACGAGTAATAATTATACTCAACGAGAATTAGTCAAGACTTAATCCGACAGTTTTTGTCCGATAGTGATTCAACTGTCAGAATAAGTCTTGACTATTTATACATTACGGTTTGATTGCCTAATCAGAATTCAATTTTAGTTATTATCGATGCAGTTTCCTTTTTCTCCGCCGTCGCTGGATTCTTTGCTGTTCCTCGAAAGCCCGCGCATCGACCAAGTCCAACAACGTGTCGACAACTCCTGAGACAGGATTTGCCGTGCGGCTTCGTTGTTCGTATTGGCGTTCCGCGTGCTGTTCTGCGGTATGCAGTGTTTCTTTTCGGGAGGTCGGGAACAGCTCGTTGAAAACACCGGCCGAGAACTCCCTTCCCAGCACCGAACCGTTGGCGACAATGCCATTGGTGTGGTCGATAAACGTTACGCCGTAAACCCTTCCTACGGGGTTGATCCGGAAAACAGTGTTGATACTTTCCGCTTTGAGCAATTGTCGGAACTCGTCCCGTGTGTTATGCGGGCTCATGGCGTCTTTGACCGTCTGCCGCAGACGATCGAGCGCGCCCGGCTTTTTCAGGTTGTCTTTCGACATCCCGTAATACTTTTGAAGGGCCTTATAGCCGACATCCTTTCCGATACGACTCGACTTGAATGGCGTGCCGATGCCGTAGCCGTGTCGATCGTTCCGGTGCGTTCCTCGACCGAGACGTTGAACAGTTCCAGCAGTGTGCAAAACTCTCCGTAGGACGAGCATTTGTAATTTCGCAGGCACGACCTCACAACGGACGAGATCTGCTGCTTGACATTGCCTTCTCTGTAGTTTACCCTATGCAATCCCACTTTGTCGGCCTGCTCCTCTCCCTTGACACTCGGATGCAGGCCGTATTTGCGCTCCAAGTCACGCAGAATCTCCATCGAGCGCCGGGCTTCGAAATCGTGCGGGAGTTTGCGGCCCTGCTCATCGACCCGCAGCGACACGATATGGAGATGCTCTCTGGAAATGTCCTTGTGCTTGAAAACAATATAAGGCTGTTTGCCGTAACCCATGGATGTTTCGCCATGTGGATCGTCGGATTGAACGACAGACCGGCATGTCTGGCAACATGACGTAACGACATGTTCAGTGTTTTATAAGTGCCTTTAAGCGGAAAAACCTTCTCGCTTGTGCGATATGTATCCTTATAACGCTTGTAGAGCATTTCAGCGGCGGGAAGGAGTTTGACTCGGAATTGCGTACCCGTCTTCTGGCGTCTGTCGATAATCCACCGCTCTCCGTTGTCGTCCGTATGGATGTCCGCGTGGGTGAGTTTCACTACGTCCGCATGGCTCAAACCCGTAAAGGCGCAGAAGACGAAGGCGTCACGGTTGATGCCCGTCCGGTAGTTGGGGAGCCTGACATCCATGACGGCCTGCAATTCCGAAGCGGATAGATAACGTCGTTCAGCATAACGTCGTTCAGCGTATTCCGCTTTGACATAGAACCCGGCGAAAGGATCGACGGCAATCCAGCCGTTCTTATACGCCGTGTAGGTCATCAGCTTCAGCTTCTTGAGTGTAGAATGGATCGTCCCGGAAGCAAGACCCTTTACCGTGGAGAGGTAGACGACGAACTTTTCCACGAACTCCCGCTTCAGCTCTTTGAACGCAATATCCTTGACGTGGTATTCGTATTCGAGGAAAGAGGCAAGGCGGTTACGGCGTTTGCGGTAATTGTCATAGCTCGAATAGGCGCGGTCTTTGCCCACACGTTTGAGAAAGCCTGCGAGGTATTCGTCGAAAGTCAGGCGGCAGTCGTCCCCCATACCCAGAAAGGCGTTACGGACTTTTTCGGCCGTAACATACGAATCCCGGTCGCAGAGACGCTGGTACTGCTTGCCGATATTGGTCTTGATATTCTCCAGATTCTCGTTGATGCGCTGCGATTCGAGGCTTCTGCCTGCGGCTTTGTTCGCTTTGGCATCCCAGAGAGAAGAACGAACCGAGAGTTTGCAGCTGAACTGCGACATCGTACCGTTGATCGTGATACGACCCATGACGGGAACCTGACCCGATTTTTCGGACTGCCGTTTCACATAGAAAAGGACTTTGAAAGTGCTGCGTTGCATAATAACTTGAACTTTGAGGATTGGTTAAACGTAATGTCAAGTTATTTGGTATGCGGTAATTCGATGCAACGAACTGAAAACGAATGTTTTGATGCAAATCAAAGCATTTCGGGCAGGTAACGGATAAGTAACGAAACTCACCGTTAAACCTGCCCGATTCTGCTTTTTTATTGCTCGGAACAGATGCAGAACAGAGAATTAAACACCTGTAAACAAGATATTTACTCTTTCCTGCGCTTCTCTTTCCCTACAAAACCCGGACCGGTATGGCCGGGCTTCTAATTACCCCCCCCCTCCTCCGGTTCTTTTTCGGAACCCGTTTCGCCTCTTGCAGGCCCGGAGCGTTATCCTGCCGCTATTGCCTCGCTTGCCCCACCTGCGAGGATTGCTGCCTGCGACGCAGGCGTCCTGCCGCTTTCCTTGAATCCGCATTTCGCGAAACGTTTCGCTGACGGAGAATTTAACCGGGGCGATGGAATCGCCGTGCTGTTTCTTTCGAGACGAAAATAAATATGACACGAATGCGGGGCTGTTTGTTTGATGCTCCCGGCATTTACTATTTTCATCTCTTGCATATCGACAATTTGTTCCATATCATCTTTTTTCGTGCGATCAGACAGGCTCCTATAACTCCGGCATCGCCCCCTAACCGCGAAGGAACGATGGACAGTTGCTGGGTCATCAGCCGAAGCGAATATTTATGCACGGCAAGCTTCACAGGCTGTAAAAAGTAGTAAGGAGCAATTTCTGACATTCTGCCGCCAATGATGATACGATCGGGATTCAAAAGGTTGATCAATCCGGCCAACTGATGCCCAAGCTCACCCCCGGCCTGCGTCACCAACTCAATGCAAAGCGGGTCTTCCAGTTTCGCAGCTTCAATAATGTCCTCTATCGTAATCATGTTTCCGTTCCACACCTTTTTAGAAAGAACCGACGCCTCGTGATTGTAGATTCTTTCTACGAGTTTACGGCAAACGGCGCTTCCCGAGATTTCCGTTTCAATGCATCCTTTTTTTCCGCAATGACACATCACGTTGTTTTCATACATGTGGATATGTCCGAATTCTCCCGAATAGCCGTCCTTTCCATAATATATTTCTCCATTTATGATAATGCAGAGTCCCAGTCCCCATCCGATATTGACATAAATCACATTCTCCTGCGAGGCATTGTTTTCGGATACATACTCGCCGTAAGCCATCGCTTTGGTGTCGTTCTCGATGAAAACCGGAATGCCCAAACGTTCGTTGAGCAAAAGAGTCAGCGGCACTTCGCGTGTCTCCTCGAAATTGAAAATCGTGGCGCTCGTTCCTAAATGCGAATTGACCCGCCCTCCAATATTGAAATTGACGCCCGCTATTTTGCCGGCGTTCTGACTTTGAAACTTTAGCATGAACTGCGAAATATGCGTACATATTTCATCCAGTTTATTATGTGTATTTTCGAAGCGAAAATCTGTGATGCGCTCTATGCAAACCATATCCCCCGTAAGGTTCATAAGCCCGATTATCAACTCGAAAGGCTTGAGGTCGACACCCAAAAAATAGTAGGTTTCGGATTTCACCCGATAAAGGACTGGATTTCGTCCCCGTTTATTGGTCTTCAAACAGTCTCCCTTTTCCAAAATATCCTCCGCATAGAGTTCGGAGACATACTTGGCTATTGTCGTGACGCTGAAGCCGGTTTGGCTGGCGATGTCGGGAATGATGAATTGCCCTTTCTGAAAAATGGAGTTCAGAATGATGTTTCGTACAAAACAACCCAGATCGCCGTCGTGGGATGCGGATGTAAAAGGAGGTAACATTGTCCTTGCCATTATTTGGTGTGCCTGACAAAAATAGTAAATCGAAAAGAAATAAAAAACAGATTGTATAAATAATCGCGTTATTTAAAAAGTTTACTTTGTAAATATATGGAATGATAATCGAATTTAATTCGTTGTTTTTTAGTATGTTGTATTTGATATTTCGGCTGATGTATTTTGACAAATAAAAAAAAGTGTCTTTTTTAAATGGTTTTGCTCTTCGGATTATCAGGCACATTGGAAGAATCCTTTCTATTTTTGTTTTGAAAAGGTGAAATCAAATCGTACAAAAGCGACCTGCCCGAAATTCTTAATTTTTAAAATGTACGAAGAAAAGGTGTCCGAACCAAAACTCAATGCTGACTGAAATATGAAACTGAAAATTCTTGGCTTCGCTCTGCTTGCTGTCTGCGTCTGCGCCGTGTGCTGTATGTGCGGCAGCGATTCGAAAACGCCCGACTATGAATTTCCCGACGGACCCGATCCTGATCCCGACCCTCAACCGGGCGATTATCCTGCCGGACTGACCGTAACCGAGTTTGCGGACGATCTGGGCGGCGGAAAACAATGCCTCGGATTCGTGGCCGTGGCCGATCTGAAAGCCAATCCCAAACTGCGCTTCAACGCCGTGCATCTGCCTCAACAGAAAACTCCGTCGCGCATTCATGCCGAATTCGCTTCGGCCAACCGGGGAACGGCCTGTGTGACGACCAATGCCGGGTATTGGTGGGCCGGAAATTCGTTGAGCCTGCTTGTTACCGGCGGTGCCGTCAAGTCGATCGAGAATCAGACGGTGACACGCAACAACCAGACGGTTTATCCCGTGCGTTCTTCGTTCGGGCAGATGGCGTCCGGAGGGTTCGAGACGCACTGGATTTACTGCGTGCTCGACGACGGCAACAAGCCTTATGCCTTCCCGTCCGCGCTCGACAACGACGAACGTACGAATACGTATATGTCCGCGCCGCCGACTTCGAAGACGCCCGGCGCGGCGCTCTGGACTCCGCAGGAGGCGGTCGGAGGCGGTCCGATGCTGGTCCGGGAGGGGAAGAACGTCGCCGTGGAGAACTATTGGAAAGAGGTGTTCGACGGCGGCGGCATCGCCGGGACTTCGCGTCAGCCGCGTACGGCGATCGGCGCCACAGCGGACGGCAAACTGATCCTGCTCGTGTGCGACGGGCGCAATATGCGGGGCAGCGCCGGATTTACGCTGGCGGAGCTGGCCGACAAGCTGATCGCACTGGGAGCGGTCGATGCGGTCAATCTCGACGGCGGCGGATCTTCGACCATGGTCGGCAGCGACGGCAAGGTGCTCAACCGTCCCAGCGACACGGGCAGCGCCGAGGTGATCGTCGAGCGCAAAATTTCGACGGCGGTCGTCATCTCCGAAGTGAACTAATCCATAAAGAATCATATGAAGAAACTTCTCCTCATCTGGCTGGCAGCCTTTGCTGCCGTCTCCTGCGCGCAGGAAAAACAGCCGTCGAAACCGCTTTACATGTGGTTTGACTGCGAAGCCAATTATGCGACTTTGAGTCATCCCGATTCGATTCGTTACTATGTGTCCAAAATCCACGACATGGGCTTTACCGATGTCGTGGTCGACGTGAAGTCGATCATGGGCGAAACGCTCTACAAGAGCGATATAGCGCCTTACATGGGCGAATGGGAGGGTGTGACCCGTCCTGAAAACTACGATCTGCTGGGTTATTTCATCGAGGAGGGACACAAGCTGGGCATGCGCGTGCACGGGTCGCTCAACGTGTTTGCCGGCGGTCACAACTATTTCGACCGGGGAATCATCTACGGCGATCATGCCGACTGGCAGTCGCAGGTGTACACCGAAGGTAAAATCGTGCCCATCAGCGAAATAAAGAGCAACTACAACGGCATGCTCAACCCGGCGAATCCCGAAGTGCAGGAGTACGAGCTGGCGATTCTGAAGGAGTTCGCCGGGAAGTATCCCGATGTGGACGGCATCGTCTTCGACCGGGTGCGTTTCGACAATATCACCTCCGATTTCAGTCCGCTGTCGAAGGAGCTTTTCGAAGCTTACGCCGGAACGAAAGTCGCCGATTATCCCGGTGATATACTCCGCTGGACGCAGGATGCCGACGGCAAGTGGAGCTGGTCGCAAGGCCCGCTGTTCCGCAAGTGGATCGAATGGCGCGCATCGGTTATCAAGGATTTCGTGACCGAAGCCCACAGGCAGCTCAAGGAGATCAATCCCCGGCTGCTGATCGGCGACTATACGGGCGCATGGTACCCGACCTATTATTACGTGGGCGTCAACTGGGCCAGCGAGCAGTTCGATCCCGCCCGCTATTTCGATTGGGCGACGCCCGAATACAAGAATACGGGTTATGCCGACCTGCTCGACATCTATATGACCGGACTTTACTATACGCTGGTTACCAAAGCCGAAGTCGACAAGGCCAACGGAGCCGTGGGGCAGCGTACCGAAGCGGGAATGTCCGACGAACAGAATTACTGGTACTGCATCGAGGGCGGCGCCGAATGGGCGAAGAAAATCACCTGCGGCGTGGTTCCCGTGACAGGCTCGATCTACGTCGAGCAGTACGAGGGCGACGCAGCGCAATTCACCCGCGCTGTGGCGCAGGCGCTCCGCGACACCGACGGACTGATGATCTTCGATATCGTCCATATCATCAACCGCGGCTGGTGGTCGGAGCTGGCGGCCGGAATCGCCGCCGGAATCGCCGAAGGAAGCAACTGATCTGCAACCAATATAAAACAACTAAAAACTTAACCTTAAATGTAATTCTATGAAAGAGTTCTTCTCTATTTTCAAGAATTCCCTGACAAGGAAGTGCATGGCGCTTCTGATGTCATTGCTTGTTGTCGGTGCGGCTTCCGCCCAGACGCGGGTGACGGGAACGGTTACGGATGAGAGCGGGCACCCTCTGATGGGCGTAACTGTTATCGTCGTAGGTACCAATACGGGTGCCATTACCAACCTCCAGGGTCAGTATTCCATCGCTGCTAAACCTGGCAACACATTGGAGTTCCAGTATTTAGGTATGGTGTCCGAGCGAAAAACCGTGGGGGGGAATTACCTCCATTGATGTTTCTCTCAAGGAAGACTCTGCCAGAGTCGATGAAGTCGTTGTCGTCGGTTACGGTACGATGAAACGCGCGAGCATTACGGGCGCCGTTTCGCAAATCGACGGCAAGGAACTGCTCAAGGCGCCGATGGGAAATGTGACGAATATGCTGGGCGGGCGTGTCGCCGGCGTGGTGGCCTTGCAGCAGTCGGGACAGCCCGGCAGCGACGGCGCCAGCATTTTGGTGCGAGGCAGCGGCGCAAAGTACATTGTGGACGGTGTAGCCCGCGATTTCAGCCAGATTGATCCCAATGATATTGAAAGCGTTTCGGTGCTCAAAGACGCGTCGTCGGCTGCGATTTACGGTATGGATGCCTCGGCTGTCATTATCGTGACGACCAAAAGGGGCAAGGCCGCTCCGGCCAAGATCTCCTACACCGGCACTTTCGGTTTGAGCCAGAATGCCGTAATGCTCGAAATGCTCGACGGTCCGGGGTATGCCTATTGGTATAACAAAGCCCGTGAAATGGACGGAGACACGCCGATTTTCACGCAGCGCCAGATCGACATGATGCTCAACGGCGATCCGAGCGACGGCTGGGGCAATACGAACTGGTATGAAAAGACTTTCGGTACGGGGTACAACCAGTCGCACAACCTCAATGTGACGGGCGGCAACGAGCGGATCAAGTACTTTACTTCGATCGGTTACTTCGATCAGGAGGGCAATGTGAAGAATTTCTCGTTCGACCGTATTAATATCCGTTCGAATATCGAAGCCAAGATCGCCAAGAACTGGACGATGGCCGTGGATCTGGCCGGTCGTGTGCAGCGCAGCAATCGTCCCGGATTTTCGGGCGATCCCGCCGATTGGAACAATATCGCGCAGCAGGCTATGCGTGCGCATCCTTACGTGCCCGAAAATTATAACGGGCTGCCTGTTTCGACCAATACTTCGAGCGCTACCGTAAGTCCGCTCGCTTCTTCCGAGGAGTCGGGTTATGCAAAAAGCAATACGTTCTATTTTCAGTCGAATGTTTCGCTTAAGTATGATTTTCCTTTCCTGAAGGGTTTGTCTGCGAAATTCATGGTGGCCTATGACTATTCGCAGACCTATTCCAAGATTTATTCCACGCCTTTCCGTACGATGGTTGCAACGCTTCCCACGACTCTTGACGGCAATATTTCCTATGCCGAAAACTGGGATTCGCGTAAAAAATCCGAAAATTCGCTGACGGAGGGGCTTACGCGCAACACGCAGATTACGACTAACGCTTCGCTTAATTATGCCAACACCTTCGGGAAGCATAATGTTTCTGCAATCCTGCTGATGGAGACCTACTCTAACGACGGCAATAATTTCAGCGCTTACGGAGAAGGATTTTCGATCAAGGAACTTGCCGAACTCAAATACGCCAGCATTCCCGACAAGATGTCGATCAACGGTATGAGCTCCGTTGCGCGCAAAGCCGGTTTCGCGGCCCGTGTCAATTACGATTATGCCAATAAGTATCTTGTCGAATTGTCGTGCCGGTATGATGGCAGTTATCTGTTCGGCGGTATGGTTGATGGAAAACGCTGGTCTCCTTTCCCTGCCGCATCGGTCGGTTGGAGAATATCTAATGAGCCTTGGTTCGATTCCAAAGCGATCGACAACTTGAAGTTGCGTGCAAGTATCGGTCTTACGGGTACGACGGGTATCAGCGCTTATTCGTATTTGAATACATTAGGCTTTCTGGATACTCCGGCCGTTGTCCTCGGAGGCGTCGGTGTCGACGGAATGCTTACTTCGAGTTTGGCGAATGAGAATCTGACATGGGCGAAGAATCTGCAATATAACGGAGGATTCGACCTGTCCATGTGGGGCGGCAGACTGGGTGTTGAGTTCGATGTATTCTATAAATACATCTATGATATTCTGAGTGGTGTGACTGCCACCTATCCCAGCTCTTTCGGCGGTTATTATCCGAAGTATGAAAACAGCAATAAACAAGCTCATAAGGGTTTTGAGATTACGTTGAGCCACCGTAACCGTGTCGGAGATTTCAATTACAACGTGAGTCTGACCGGTACATACACCAAGCGTAAATGGCTGCACTATAACGATGCCGCCAATACGCCCGATTGGCTCAAGCTTACGGGTAAGGAGGTCGGCGCCCAGGTCGGCTTTATCTCCGCCGGTTTGTTCCAGAGCCAGGAGGAGATCGACAATTCTCCGACGATTGTGGGTAAAGCCGTTCGTGTGGGCGATATTAAGTATGTCGATCGCAACGGCGACGGTGTGATTTCCTATGAACAGGACCGCGGTTATGTCGGGGCCGCCGCTTATCCCAAATTTGTGGGAGGCCTTTCTTTTTCGGGTGATTGGAAAGGCATTGACCTCTCTTTCCTGTTTCAGGCAGGCTTGGGCCGGGATGTGGCTCTGACGGGTGTGTACAGCGGAGGAATCATGGACAACACGCAGATGACCAAGCCGTTCTATCACGGAGGCAATTCGCCGAAATACCTTGTGGAGAACTCTTGGCGGGAAGATAACACCAATGCCGAATTCCCGCGTCTGAGTATCGTGCAGGCCAGTTCGAATAATGCCTATTCTTCGACTTTCTGGTATCGCAGCGGCGATTATCTGCGTCTGAAGAATTTGCAGATCGGATACACCTTCCCGCAGAAATGGATGAGCCGGATCGGCATCGACCGTCTGCGTATCTATTTCGAAGGACAGAACCTTTGGACTGTCAGTGAACTGACCAAATTCAACATTGATCCTGAACAGCCCGGTGTGTCGAACGGTTATTATCCGCAGCAGCGTATCTTCTCGTTCGGTGTAAACTTGGCATTCTAACATGAAAAACGGAGAAATTATGAAAACAGGAATTAAAATAGCCATGATGTCGTTGCTGACGTTCTCTTTAGTCGGTTGCAACGATTTCCTCGATACCACGCCGCATGACAGTATCTCGGACAAGGTGGTTTGGAACGATATACACACGGCGACGCTTTACCTTAACGGTTTTTATCCGTATATTGACCGTTACGGACAGTTCGGCTCCGCCCAGTTTCAAGGTAATCTGACCGAGGGACTTACCGAAACTTTCAAATACGGTTCGTACGTTCCGGGCAATAAGGCCGGAGACTCCAATAATTATGTGTTTACGCCTGAAACGATGTCGTCGACGGGCAACCTGCTCGATGCGTGGACGGGTGGATATGAGCGTATCCGCCGTATCAATGAGTTCTTGGAATCCATGCGGAAGCATTCTACGTTCTCGGCGGAAGAGAATGCTAAACTTGAGGCGCAGGCCCGTTTTTTCCGCGCATTCGTCTATTTTCAGTTGGCCAAACGGCATGGAGGGGTAATCCTCTATACGGATATGAATCTCCAGAAGAATAAAGACCGCAGCTCTGCCGCCGAGACCTGGAATCTGATTGCCTCGGACCTCAAGTATGCGGCTTCGGTATTGCCGGTGCGCTGGGACGCGGCCAACAAGGAGCGTGTGACGCGCGGCGCGGCTTGGGCCATGCTTGCACGGACGATGCTTTATGCCGAACGCTGGCAGGATGCCAAAGACGCGGCGGATTCGGTTTTCAAGTTGCAGGTCTATTCTTTGACCGATAAGTACGAGGATGCTTTCAAAGGGGGGAATAGTGAGTCGATTCTCGAATACAACTATCTGGTAACGGGTCCCAATCATACTTTCGATAACGACTATGTTCCTTACGGCGATATGGACAACGACGGAGGTAAAGGCTGCCCGACGCAGGAGATGGTCGAATCGTATCAGTCGAAGGACGGCAAAACCGTAGATTGGAGCAAATGGCACGGCGAGACGACCGAGTTGCCTCCTTACGATCAGCTGGAACCCCGTTTCGCTGCGACGGTTCTTTATCACGGAGCGCAATGGAAGGGGCATACAATGACCAACAGCGTTGGAGGTACTTACGGGCAGTATATGGATTATCGTAGCGACACCTATCCGAAGGGACGTACTACTACCGGTTATTATCTGCGCAAATACCTCGATGAAAGCCACACCGATTTCTCGGTTATCAAGGTCAGCACGCAGACTTGGGTGGAACTTCGTCTGGCTGAAATTTACCTCATCCGTGCCGAGGCGAACTATCGTTTGGGCGCTTCGGGGGCCGCTTTGGAGGATGTCAATGCCGTGAGACAGCGTCCCGGTGTGAATCTGCCCGCTCTTTCGGGCCTTTCGGGGAACGATCTTTTCAAAGCGATACGTCAGGAACGCAAGATCGAGCTGGCGTATGAAGGGCACCTCTATTGGGACATGCGCCGCTGGAAACTCGCCGACAAGGAGTATAACGGTTACCGTGTGCACGGACTGAAGATCACGCCGCATCAGGGCGCTTTCAAATTCGAGTATGTGGATTGTGATTTGCAGGACCGTAAATTCCTGGCGAAGACCTACGTATTCCCGATTCCTTACGATGAGTTGGCGAACAACTCGGCTATCGAACAGTATGACGAGTGGAAATAAATCTTGAATTACAATTATGAAAAATACCATATTTTCTTTCCTGACGGCGGCCGGTCTGCTCTTTGCGGGCTGTCACCAGCCCGACGAGCTGTTGCCTTCCGTGTCGCGTAACGGCATCAACAGCGTAACCGCCCAATTCGTAAAGAACAATAGCGAGGGGGCAGCCGAATTTTACGGCGAATTCAAAGGATATCCGGCGGAGGGCAGCGATGAGATCACGGTCGAGATTCCGTGGTTTTATCCGGAGAGCAGCGATGATGTCGTGAGCGGTAAGATGCTCGACAAAATGCGCATCAGCCTGAATCTCGACGACAATGTTACGGTGGACCCTGCGGTCCTTTATATGAATTTGAACGAGGACAACTATATTACGGTTACCGATCAGCTCAAGCAAAAGAAGGTTTATAAAGTCAGGGGGCGGATCGTGAAGAGCAAAGCCTGTCTGCTGGAGGAGCTGTCGCTTCCGTCGCAGGGTTTGAGCGCCATCATTGATCAGGAAACCAAAGAGGTGTCGCTGATCGCAGCCGGTAATATCGAACCTTGTACGGGAACCTACCGGCTTTCGTATCATGCTACGATTTCACCCGATCCGGCAACGACGGTTATCGACTGGAATGCGTCGCCCAAGCTGACCGTCACTGCGTATGACGGGGTAAGCAAGACGGTTTACACCGTTAAGAAAGAGGTTCCGGCGAAGGTTCCGACCGGTATTCGTTCGGGCAGTCAGAAGAACCTGTTCGTTTCCGAAACGTTCAAGACTGATTACGGAATGAGCGGAACGACGAATTATACGCTGGGCATTTTGGGCGATCACTTGCTTATTTGCTCCGGCGAGAGCGAGATCGTTTATGTCAACAAGCTTACCGGTGTCAAGGCCGGAACGGTGAATATGGGCGGCATCAATCTCGGTGGAGGCGCTATCACTTCGGATGAAGCCAACCATATCGTGATGTGTTCGATTGCCGCCAACGGTGCGTCGCAGACCATTTATCGTCTGGATCATGTTACCGATACCCCGAAGGAGGTCATGACCTGGTCGAATGCCACGGGCGGTAAGATCGGCAGCAAGATTTCGATCAAGGGCGATATAGACGCAGACGCCGTCGTCACGATCAACTGCTGGGCTTGGGCAAGTCCTGCAAACTGGAGTTCGTTCGTCCGTATCATTGTGACCGATGGCGTTTGGGGTACTCCCGAAAAGGTTACGATTGCGGGTTGCGGACTCTGGAACGGCGGCAATGTCGATGTGGAATATCTGTCGACGGATATTACCGGACCTTATTTCAAAGCCAGCTATTCGACCAATGGGGCGGAGTGGATCGACGGGGCGACCAATTCGCGTGTGGCATTTATCGACAAAGGCGCGAACGACGCCAATTCGAATTTTGCCAATGTGTCGTGCGCCGTCTTCAATAAGAGTCCGTTCGTCGCCGTGTTCGGCGGTTCGCACTTCGCTTACAGTGCATCGCGTGCCATCCTGCTCGATGTCGGAGACCGTAATCTCTTCACCGGGACGTTCGACAATACGAAAGCCAAGATCTATGCGTCGACGCCTAAATATCTGGCTGTTTCCGGAACGGCGAGCTGCGATATCCTGCTGAGCCAGTCGTCTGACGGTTATTATCTCTATCTTTACTGGATCGGCGGAAATACCAACTATATCCGTGCCGAACAGTGGGATTGTGTCGATAAGTAACATCCCTTTTGCCTGCATCCCTCTGACCGGGGATGCAGGTCCTAAAACAAGCATAATTTTGAAGATGAAAAAGAATATCAAATGGTTTGCGGCGGTTCTGGCGGCGTTGACGCTGGGATACGGGGCTGTTTCGTGCGGTTCGGATTCGAAGGAACCCGAATGGGAGTGGCCCGATCCCGACCCCGATCCCGATCCGAAGCCGGGGGTGGAGAAACCCCGGTTCATCTGGGTCGATGCCGCCGCCAACTTTCCCGATTTCGCCAACAGCAAGGAGAATATACTGCGCGATCTGACCAAGGCCCGGGAGGCCGGATTCACCGATATTGTAGTCGATGTGCGGCCTACTACCGGCGACGTGCTTTTCCGTACGTCGGTGGTCGATCAGGTGGAGTGGCTCGGCGCATGGCTGCCGGGCGGATATTCCAAAGTCGAACGCACGGCCACATGGGACTACCTGCAGGCGTTTATCGACGCCGGAAAGTCGCTCGACCTGCGCATTCACGCCGCGATCAATACCTTTACGGGCCAGGCGGGCATGGACGACCGATCTGAATTTGGCGGGCGGCATTACGAACATCATGTCCACTTCGCAGTCCGCCAAGTTCTTCAATCCGGTATTGCCCGAAGTGCAGGAGTATCTCTGTTCGATGCTCAAGGACCTCGCGGCCTATGACGGACTGGCGGGAATCTTCCTCGACCGGGGGCGCTTCGACGGATTTACCAGCGATTTCTCGAATTATACGCGCAAGGAGTTCGAAAAGTATATCGGCCGGTCGGTTGCCAGCTTCCCCGCCGACATTCTGCCTGCGGGCCATACTTCGGGCATACCCTCGCCGGAGCCTGTGCATATGAAGCAGTGGCTCGAATTCCGGGCGAAGGTGATTCACGACTTTATGGAGAAGGCGCGCGCCGCCGTCAAGTCGGTCAATCCGTCGGTCAAGTTCGGCGTATACGTCGGGGGCTGGTATGCCAGCTACTATGATGTGGGCGTCAATTGGGCCAGCCCCGATTACGACACTTCGTCCAAATTTTCGTGGGCTACGAAAAAATATATGGATTACGGCTATGCTGACCTGATGGACCAGATGCTGATCGGGGCCTATGCCTCTCCGGCGCGTGTTTACGGCACGACCGAATGGACCATGCAGGGATTCTGCCTGCTGGCCAAAGAGCGTACGATGGGAGCCTGCCCGATGGTGGCCGGCGGTCCCGACGTGAGGAGGAGGAGAACCGGGCCATCACCGCCTCGGTCGCCGCCTGCATCAATGCCTGCGACGGTTATTTCCTGTTTGATATGATTCACCTGAAAAAAGCCGATCAGTGGTCTTATGTCAAGACCGGTATCGACGGCGTAATTAAAAAAGACTGATTGTGAAACGCATCGTAATATTGTTTTTGGCCGCCCTTTTCGCGGCATCCGGCGCTTCGGCGCAGAAATTCCATAACGCCTACTACGATACCCGCCGTGCGGCCCACGACGAAGAGGGGCTGCAACAGGGGGCGATCGTCTTTCTCGGCAACAGCATTACCGAGCAGGGGTGGTGGAGCCTGCTGCTCAAACGCGGCGACGTCGAGAACCGCGGCATCGGCGGCGACAATACCTTCGGCATGATCGACCGTCTGCCCGACATCCTGAAAAGCAAGCCCCGCAAAATCTTCCTGATGGCGGGCATCAACGACCTGATGGGCGGACAGCCCGTCGATACGATCGTGATGAACATCACCCGCATGGCGGACATGGTGCACGAGGCCGTTCCCGGCTGCCGGCTCTATATTCAGAGCGTGCTGCCGGTCAATACCCGGCGGCTGGCCTATCCCGGACTCAAGGGGCATAATCCGCAGGTGCGGACGCTCAATGCGCGGTTGGTGCAGTTGTGCGACGCCAAGCCGTGGTGTACGTTCGTCGATCTGGTGCCGCTGCTTTCCGATGCCGACGGCGAACTGCGCATCGACCTGACGAAGGACGGAATCCACCTCCACCCCGTGGGGTATGTGATCTGGACCGATTACCTCAAGAAACAGAAATACCTGAAATAACACGTCTTGCAGATGGAAAAGCGAGCTTATGCGGTCGATTTGCTGCGAGGGTTGGCTATCGTGGGAATGGTGCTGTCGGGACAGATCCTATGGCACGCTGAACTTCCTGCATGGCTGTTCCATGCGCAGGTGCCGCCACCGTCGTTCCGTTTCGATCCGTCGGTGCCGGGAATTACGTGGGTCGATCTGGTCTTCCCGTTTTTCCTCTTCTCGATGGGGGCCGCTTTCCCGCTGGCCCTGCGTAAGCGGCTGGAGCAGCGGGGTGAATCGGTGGCGTTGATCCTGACGGTCGTGGTGCGCAGGTGGGCGTTGCTGGCGCTTTTCGCCGTTGCCCTCGCCAACCTGCGTTCCGGGGTGACGGGAACGCTGCCGGGATGGGGTTCCTCGCTGCTGCAACTGGCGGGCTGGGGTTGTTTTTGTGCGCTCTTCATGCGCATTGACCGGTTTTCGGACCGGCAGAACCGCATGGTCTGTCTGTCCGGCGTCGCCGGCATCGCAGCCCTGCTGGCGGCCGCCCGGTGGGGCTGGGGGCTGCCCGTCTCGGCGGAGCGGAGCGACGTCATCATTCTGGTCCTTGCAAATATGGCGCTCTTCGGCAGCCTGGTGTGGCTCTATACGCGGAACAACCTGCTGGCGCGCCTGGGGGTGCTGGCGCTGCTGGCGGCCCTGCGTCTGGGCAGCGGCGTCGAAGGTTCGTGGAACGAAGCGTTGTGGAACTGGTCGCCTGTGCCGTGGCTTTTCCGCTTCGACTACCTGAAATACCTTTGTATCATCATTCCCGGCACGATTGCGGGAGACCGTATCTATGAATGGATGACGCACGGCGGCGAAGATGCGCCGGGGGCGTCCCGGCGGCGTGAGGTCTGGACCCTCGTCCTGCTCGTGACGCTGATATGCCTGAATATGTGGGGGCTTTTCGCACGGCAGCTGGTCGTGAATCTCGTGGCGGGCGTCCTGCTCTGTCTCCTGCTCCGGCGTCTGCTGCGTGGAGACGGTTCCGCGACCGGAAGACTGCACCGTTCGCTTTTCGGCTGGGGCTTTTTCTGGCTGGGGCTGGGACTGGCGCTGGAGGCGTTCGAGGGGGGCATCAAGAAGGATTACGCGACGTTCAGCTATTTTTTCGTCACCTCCGGGCTGGCTTCGTTTGTCCTGATCGCCGCCGGAATCGCGATGAGGCGGCTGAATGTGCGTTTTTCGGCGCTGGTCAAATGCGGGCAGAATCCGATGGTGGCCTACACGGCGGCCGGATTCCTCATCATGCCCCTGCTGACGCTGCTGCATCTGTCGCCCTGTTTGCAGGCCTTTGCCGAGCTATGCCCGTGGATGGGCGTGGCGCGGGGCGTGCTGGTCACGGCCGCGGTTATGGCCGTTACGGTCTTTTTTACGAACCGCAGGCTTTTTTGGAGAACCTGAATTTGAACTTTAAATAAATGAGTTATGCGAATAAAAGGAACTTTTCTCGACGAAATCAGCCATGATATTCCCCATCAGAACTGGGGCGAAGCCGAATGGGACCGTGATTTCGGCTACATGCGCGAAGCAGGCATCGACACCGTGATCCTGATCCGCTGCGGTTACCGCCGCTGGCAGACTTTTCCCTCGCGGGTGCTCACGGCCGAGGAGGGGTGTTACGAACCTCCCGTCGATCTGGTCGATATGTTCCTGCGCCTAAGCGACAAGTGGGGGATGAACTTCTGGTTCGGACTCTACGATTCGGGCAAGTACTGGGACCGCGGCGAATACGAACAGGAGGTGGCGCTGAACAAGCGTGTGATCGACGAGGCGTGGAGCCGTTACGGGCATTGCAAATCCTTTGCGGGATGGTATATTTCGCAGGAGTGCAGCCGCAATACCGGCAAGATCGTCGATCTGTATGCGAGTCTGGGATGCTATTGCAAGGAGGTTTCCGGCGGTCTTCCGACCATGATTTCCCCTTATATTGATGGCAGCAAGAACGTCAGCCAGTACAATGCGTCGACTTCGAAGGAGAACGTTGTGACGCTCGAAAGCCATGAGCGCGAATGGGACGCCATCTTTGCCGGAATCCAAGGCGCCGTGGATATCGTCGCCTTTCAGGACGGCCATGTGGAGTATGACGAACTGGTCGATTTCCTGAAAGTCAACAAGAAACTGGCCGACCGTTACGGACTGGAGTGCTGGACCAATTCCGAGACCTTCGACCGCGATATGCCGATCAAGTTCCTGCCGATCAAATGGGAGAAGCTGCGGCTCAAGATGGGGCTGGCGGCTCAAGCCGGTTACCGGAACGCCATTACGTTCGAGTTCTCGCACTTTATGAGTCCGCAGTCGGCCTACCTGCAGGCGGGGCACTTGTACGACCGCTATATGGAGTATCTGAAAACCTTGGAATAGAGACCCGATGAACGGACATAACCTTAAACCGGGCGGTTTTGCGGCAGCGCTGGCCGTGCTGATCGCAGTCGTGCTGGCGTCCTGCTCCCCGAAGGGTGCGGCGGGCGGCGACGCGGCTTGCGGCCTGTCGGACGCGGATTTCAGGACCGAAGGCATCCTCGAAGCGATTCCTGTCCGCGCGACGTTTCTCGACGAGGTGAGCTGGGACATTCCCCACCAGAACTGGGGCGTCAGGGAGTGGGACGCCGATTTCCGGGCGATGAAAAACATGGGGATCAATACCGTGGTGCTGATCCGCGCCGGGCTGGGACGGTGGATCGCCGCGCCGTTCGAGTGCCTGCTCGAAAGCGAGGAGGTGTACTATCCACCGGTCGATCTGGTGGAGATGTTCCTCACGCTGGCCGACAAATACGGCATGGCGTTCTATTTCGGCATGTACGATTCGGGCAAATACTGGCAGGAGGGGCTCTTCCGGCGCGAGATAGACCTGAACCTGAAACTGATCGACGAGGTGTGGGCCAGATACGGACATCACAAGTCGTTTCAGGGGTGGTATCTGTCGCAGGAGATCAGCCGCCGGACCAAAAACATGTCGCGCATCTATGCGGAAGTGGGCCGCCATGCCAAGGCGGTTTCGGGCGGCCTGAAAACGATGATTTCGCCCTACATCCACGGCATCAAGACCGATCAGGTGATGGCGGGCGACAAGGCCCTTTCGGTCGAAGAGCACCGTCGCGAGTGGAACGAGATACTGGGCAATGTCGCCGGAGCGGTGGACATCCTCGCGTTTCAGGACGGGCAGGTCGATTACCGCGAGTTGTACGATTATCTGGTGGTGAACAAGGCGCTGGCCGACAAATACGGCATGGAGTGCTGGACCAACATCGAGTCGTTCGACCGCGACATGCCGATCCGCTTCCTGCCGATCAAATGGGAGAAACTGCTGCTGAAGCTGGACGCTGCACGGCGGGCCGGGATGCAGAACGTCATCACGTTCGAATTCTCGCACTTTATGAGTCCCAATTCGGCCTATCCGCAGGCGGGACATCTTTACGATCGCTACTGCGATTATTTTAAAATCGACAACCCTTACCGGAAACGGTGAATGCTCCATGAAACAGCGCGCTGACATATCGTACATGCTCTTTCTTGCGGTCACGGCTGCCGTGGGCGGACTCCTGTTCGGATACGACACGGCCGTGATTTCGGGCACCGTCGAGCTGGTGACGGCCCGCTTCGGGCTGGACAGCCTGCAACAGGGGTGGTATGTGGGGTGTGCGCTGGCCGGCTCGGTCGCCGGCGTACTCTGTGCGGGCGTGCTGAGCGACCGGCTGGGACGCCGGCGGACGATGCTCGTCTCGGCCGTGCTGTTCACGGTGTCGGCCGTGGGATGCGCCCTTTGCGCCGATTTCACGCAGCTGGTCGTCTACCGGATCGTGGGCGGGCTGGGCATCGGCGTCGTTTCGATCGTCTCGCCGCTTTACATCTCCGAGGTGTCGGCGGCGCGCCGCCGGGGCATGCTGGTCTCGTTTTACCAGCTGGCAGTCACGATGGGATTTCTGGCGGCCTATACGGTCAATTACCTGCTGCTCCGCATGGGACAGACCGCCGGTTTCGAAACGGCGTGGGTGCAGCGGATCTTCGTCGATGAAGTGTGGCGGGGCATGTTGGGGGCCGAAACCCTTCCGGCGCTGCTTTTCTTCGTCATCATCTTCTTCATTCCCGAAAGCCCGCGCTGGCTGGCGCTTCGCGGACGGACGGACCGCGCTCTGCGTGTGCTCGGCCGCATCAACGGCGACCGGGCGGAAGCCGCCGCGGAACTTGCGGCCATCGAAACGGCCGTCGGCGGCGGGCAGACCCCGCAGTGGCGGCTCCTGCTGTCGAAAGGCATCCGGACGGCGGTGCTTGTCGGCACGGCGATCGCCATTCTCGGACAGTTCATGGGCGTCAATGCCGTACTTTACTACGGGCCGTCGATTTTCGAGCGGGCCGGATGGTCGGGCAGCGACTCGCTGTTCGCTCAGATACTGGTCGGAGCGGTCAATATGCTGACGACGGTGCTGGCACTGGCGATCATCGACCGCGTCGGGCGTAAGAAGTTGGTTTACTGGGGCGTGTCGGGCATGGTGCTGTCGCTGCTGCTTATCGGGACCTGTTTCCTGACCGGGGAGCGGCTCGGACTGCCGGACGGCGTGCTGCTGGCGGCGTTCCTGTGCTATGTTTTCTGCTGCGCCATCTCCGTCTGCGCCGTGGTATGGGTGCTTTTGTCGGAGATGTATCCGATTCGTGTGCGCGGCGTGGCGATGTCGATCGCGGGGTTCTCGCTTTGGACGGGGACCTATCTGGTCGGGCAGCTTACGCCGTGGATGCTCGCGAATCTGACGCCGGCGGGGACTTTTTTCCTCTTCGCCGCGATGTGCGTGCCTTATATGCTGCTGATATGGAAGGCGGTGCCGGAGATGTCGGGCCGCACGCTCGAAGAGATCGAACGATACTGGACAAGGTAACAATATAAATAAGATAAGATTATGGACTTCAAAAGATTAGCGGAACAGTACAAAACCGAATTGCTGGATGGTGTACTGCCTTTTTGGCTCGAAAAATCACAAGATAGGGAATTCGGCGGCTATTTTACGTGTCTCAATCGTGACGGCAGCGTCTACGATACCGACAAATTCATCTGGTTGCAGGGTCGTGAAGTGTGGATGTTCGCCATGCTCTATAACAAGGTGGAGCGTCGTCCCGAATGGCTCGAATGCGCCGTGCAGGGAGCCGAGTTCCTGCGCAAATACGGCCACGACGGCAACTACAACTGGTATTTTGCGCTGACGCGCGAAGGCCGCCCGTTGGTGCAGCCCTATAATATTTTCTCCTATACGTTCGCGGCGCGCGAAGGCCGCCCGTTGGTGCAGCCCTATAATATTTTCTCCTATACGTTCGCGGCGATGGCTTTTGCGCAGGTCGCCGTTGCGACGGGCAGCGACGAATACGCCCTGATCGCCAAGCGGACTTTCGACCGGATTCTGGAGAAACGCGCCAATCCCAAAGGCGAGTGGTGCAAGGCTTATCCCGGAACGCGTTCGCTCAAGAGTTTCGCTCTGCCGATGATCCTCTGCAACATGGCGCTGGAGATCGAGCCGATGATCGACAAGCAATCGGGGAGTGCCTGCACGAAGTGATGGAGGTGTTTTACCGGGAAGAGCTGGGGCTGATCGTCGAGAATGTCACGGAGGACGGACAGCTTTCCGATACGTTCGAGGGCCGTCAGATGAATCCCGGACATTCGCTCGAAGCTATGTGGTTCATTATGAACCTCGGCGTGCGTCTCGACGACCGTGCGCTGATCGACAAAGCGGTGAGAATCGCGCTCAATACCGCCGAATACGGCTGGGACAAGGAGTACGGCGGCATTTTCTATTTTCTGGACCGCAAGGGCGCGCCCCGCGTGGAGCTGGAATGGGATCAGAAGCTCTGGTGGGTGCATATCGAATCGGCGATCGCGATGATCAAGGGCTATCAGCTGACCGGATCGAAGGAGTGTCTGGAGTGGTTCGGGAAACTGCACGAATATACGTGGGCGCATTTCAAGGACGCGGAGCATCCCGAATGGTTCGGTTACCTGAACCGCCGCGGCGAGGTGCTGCTGCCGCTCAAGGGCGGAAAATGGAAGGGATGTTTCCATGTGCCGCGCGGGCTGTTCCAGTGCTGGCAGATTCTCGAACAATGCAAGCAGCGTTAAAATACGGAACGATGAAAAGATATTTACTGACAATTCTGTTGTCGCTGTGGTGTGTCTGCGCATGGGCCGCGGGCAGCGTCACAGTCAGGGGGCGCGTCCTTTGCGGCGGCCGGGGCGTGGAAGGCGTCTGGGTCTCCGACGGCGAAGAGTTCGCG
>NZ_MNQF01000022.1:0-8500 GCF_001915285.1 Alistipes sp. 56_sp_Nov_56_25 | reverse complement strand
GACAACCGCTTCGTCTTCGTTTGCGTGCCTGCGGGCTACGACGCTCCGGTGGAAAAGGGCGTGGTGCGCTATTTCCACCCGCTGCCCGCCGAGGGCAAATCCTGCGATTTCACGCTGCTCCGCCGTGCGGGCGACGACTCGCGGTACGGGTTCATCGCCATCGCCGATCCGCAGATATGGGCGCCGAAGGAGTTTGCGAAACTCGCGGCGGCGGCCGACGACATCGCCGCCACGGTCCGCAGTTACGGCGGTATGCCTTTCCACGGCATTTGCTGCGGCGACATTGTGTCGCACGACCATTCGCTTTACGGCCGGTACAACGAGGTGATGGAGCGTACGGGAATTACGTTCCGCAACGCGATGGGCAACCACGACATGGAGGTCTACGGACGCTCTTACGAAACCTCCTTCTCGAAGTTCGAGGAGATGTACGGCCCGGTCTACTATTCGTTCGACGTCGGACGCATCCACTACGTGGTGCTCGACGACAACTTCTTCATCGGGCGCGACTATTTTTACATCGGCTATCTCGAAGAGCGGCAGATGCGCTGGCTCGAAAAGGACCTTGCCCGCGTGCAGCCCGGTTCGACGGTGGTCGTCTGCCTGCATATTCCTTCGACCTGCGAGGAGCAGGACCGCAAGCAGTTCCGCTACGACCGCGCCGGATCGACGATGACCAACCACAGGGGGCTTTACGAAATTCTGAAACCCTACCGGGCGCATATCATTTCGGGCCATACCCATACGACCTTCAACCAGTCCATCGCCCCCGGTCTCTACGAGCATGTGACACCCGCCCTGAGCGGCGCATGGTGGCAGGGACCGCTCTGCACCGACGGCACGCCCGCCGGGTACGGCGTCTATGAGGTGAACGGCGACCGGATCGACTGGTATTACAAATCGACGGGTTATCCGGCGGATTACCAGATGAAAATTTACAGCGGCCGCGAATATCCCCAGTTCGAAGGGTACGCCGTGGCCAACGTCTGGGCCAGCGACCCGGCGTGGGAGGTCGAATTTACGATCGACGGCGTGCCGGTCGGTCCCGCCGAGCGGTTTCAGGCTTACGATCCCGCCGCGAAACAGCTCTATTCCGACACCAGTCAGATGGACCATAAATGGATTTACCCTTCGATTTCGGACCACTATTACCGCGTCGCGCTGCCCGAAGGGGCGAAGCGCGTCGAGGTGTCGGCTACGGACCGCTTCGGGCGGATCAGCCGGGCCGCAGTCGATTTAAAATAAGCGACCGAATATGAGATTTACCGGACTGAAATATTTGCAGCTGCTGGCGTGCTTGGGGCTGTTTGCATGCGGTTCCGCCGAGCGTTACGACGTGGTGATCGTCGGCGGGGGAGCGAGCGGAACGGCGGCCGGACTGCAAGCGGCCCGCATGGGGGCGCGAACCTTGATCGTCGAGGAGTTCGACTGGCTCGGCGGCATGCTCACCTCGGCGGGCGTGAGCGCCACCGACGGCAATTACCGCCTGCGCGGCGGCATCTGGGACGAGTTCTGGACGGAACTGGCCCGGCATTACGGTTGCGATTCGGCCTTGATGACGGGGTGGGTCAGCAACGTGCTGTTCGAACCCTCGGTGGGCGACAGCATTTTCAAGCGGCTCGTCGCCAGGGAGCCGAATCTCACCGTGTGGTACCGTTCGGCGGCCGAGACGGCCGAGCGCGAAAAGGATGTATGGCGGCTGGGTGTCCGGCGGGACGGCCGGCTCCGGCAGGTCGAGGCCGACGTGCTCGTCGATGCGACGGAGCTGGGCGACGTCGCCCGGATGGCAGGCGTCCCTTATGATGTCGGCATGGATTCGTCGGCCGTCACGCACGAGGATATTGCCCCGGCCGAAGCCAACGGCATCGTGCAGGACCTGACCTATGTCGCCGTATTGAAGGATTATGGCCGCGACGTCACGATTCCGCGGCCCGACGGGTACGATCCGTCGCTTTTTGCCTGCTGCTGCGTGAACGATCTTTGCGTCGCTCCGAAGGAGCCGCATCGACGGCAAATACATGATCAACTGGCCGATCGAGGGCAACGATTACTACGTGGACATGATCGACATGACGCCCGAAGAGCGGGCCGACGCCGTCCGCAGGGCCAAGAGTCATACGCTGTCATTCGTCTATTTCCTTCAGCATGAGCTGGGATTCAATACGTTGGGATTGGCCGACGACGAGTTCCCTACGGACGACCGGCTGCCGTTCATTCCCTATCACCGCGAGTCGCGGCGCATTCACGGCGCCGTGCGTTTTACGCTCAACGACATCACCGACCCCTACGCCGGAACGCTTTACCGTACGGCGGTCGGCGTGGGCGATTATCCGGTCGACCAGCATCATACCCGCTATTCGGGCTGGGACGATCTGCCCGACCTCTATTTCCATCCCATCCCCTCGTACGGTTTTCCGCTGGGCATCGTGATCCCCGCAGGATTTCCGGGGTTGCTCGTAGCCGAAAAATCGGTTTCGGTAACCAACCTCGTCAATGGCTCCACGCGCCTGCAACCCGTCGTGTTGCAGATCGGGCAGGCAACGGGAGCCTTGGCGGCGTTGGCCGCGGCGGCGGGCGTCGATCCGTCCGAAGTTGCGGTGCGCAGGGTGCAGGAGGCGGTGCTCGATGCGGGCGGCTACCTGCTGCCGTACCTCGATCTGCCGGCCGGTGATCCGCGTTTCAAGGCGATGCAGCGGATCGGCGTGACCGGAATCCTCAAGGGGCGCGGAGCCAATGTCGGCTGGGAGAACCAGACATGGTTCGACGCCGATCGGACGATCGCGGAATCCGAACTGCGCGAAGGGCTGCGTGAAGTCTATCCGTCGGTACGCTCCTCCGTTCGGGAAACGCCGGTCGACGGGGCGCTCCTGACGGCGATGCTGGCCGAAGCGCTCGGCAAGCCGGCCGGGGACATTGCGGCGCAGACGGAGCGCGCCGCCGCCGGACTGCTCTCCGGTTACGATCCGGCGCGTCCGCTCACGCGACTCGAATGCGCGCTGCTGATCGACGCGGTGGCCGATCCTTTCCATGCGGCCGAAGTCGATATTTACGGAAACTACAAACGAAAATAGCTTTTAATTTTCCATGAAAAAATTGCTGACTGTATGCCTGCTGGCCTTTGCCGCGGCAGGTGCGACCGGCTGTCGGAGTGCCGCCGAGGGGGTGAAACCCAAACTGATGTGGCTCGACTGTTCGGCCAACTGGGTGCGTTTCAGTTACCCCGATTCGATCCGTTATTATGTGAACAAGTGCCGGGAGGCCGGCATGACGGCGCTGGTGCTCGACGTCAAGGGCACTTCGAGCGAAGTGGTGTATCCCAGCGAATATGCGCCGCAAGTTCGTGAGTGGAAGGGCTTTACCCGTCCCGATTTCGACTTTGTGGGAACTTTCGTCGATGCCGCGCACGATGCCGGACTGGAGATTTACGGTTCGTTCAACACCTTTGCCGAAGGCAACGGCGTATTCCGCCGCGGACTGATCTACGACGGTCATCCCGAATGGCAGGCCGTGAACTATGTTCCCGGCAGGGGATTGATGCCCCAGCTGGAGATTCCGGACAAGAAGGTGCTGTTCGCCAATCCCGCGCTTTCTGCCGTTCAGGATCACGAAATCGCCATTTTCAAGGAGGTGGCGCAGAAGTACGATTTCGACGGCCTGCTGCTCGACCGCGGCCGTTATGACAATATCCAGTCCGACTTTTCGGATTTCTCACGCAGAGAATTCGAGGCCTATATCGGGAAAAAACTGGATCGTTTTCCGGAGGATGTCTATGCGTGGGAGGAGGACGGCGACGGCGGCTGGAGACGTATCGACGGCCCTTATTTCAAACAGTGGATCGAGTGGCGCGCGTCGGTGATCTACAACTTCTTCAAACGCACCAAAGAGGAGCTGAAAGCCGTGAAGCCCGGTCTGAAATTCGGCGCTTATACGGGCGCGTGGTATCCGTCCTATTTCGAAGTGGGCGTCAATTGGGCCAGCAATACGTACGATCCTTCGCAGGACTTCGCATGGGCCACGCCCGAATATAAGAATTACGGATATGCCGAACTGCTGGACATTTTCACCAACGGCAATTATTACTGGAACGTGACCGTCGACGAGTACCGCCGCAGCAACGGCCTGCATAAGAACGAGACCGACAGCGAGATGTCGAAAGGCGACCACCTCAGCGTTGAGGGCGGATGCCGCTATTCGCGCCGTCTGCTGGGCGGCAGGCCCTTCTTCGGCGGTATGTATGTCGAAGATTACAAACGCGATACGACCCGGTTCAAGCGGGCCGTGGAGATGAATCTCCGCGAGTCCGACGGGCTGATGGTGTTCGACATCGTACATATCATCAACCGCGACTGGTGGGGACCCTTGCAGCGGGCCGTCAGCGCCTATGAAGCGGAGGCGAAGCAATGAACCGACGGCTGATTTTTGCGGTGCTGGCGCTGTTGTGCGCCGGCGCCGTTTCCGCCCAGGAGCGGACAGAGGCGCCCGCCGCGTCGTCCGAGGTGCGCTATGTCGGACGTACGCAGACAAACGGCGGCGACGTGAGTTTCGACTGGAGCGGAACCTGTTTCGAGTGTCGTTTTACGGGCGGCTCGCTGGCGATGCGCGTTTCGGATACGAAAAAGAATTACTACAATCTGACCGTCGACGGCCGCGACGCCGGTGTCGTTACAACGTTCGGGACGGATTCGGTCGTGGTGCTGGCCGAGAAGCTGGGGCGCGGCGAACATACCGTGCGGATGCAGAAACGCACCGAAGGCGAGCAGGGGCGCACGACGATCCATGCCTTCCTGCTTGACAGGGGACGGCGTCTGCTGCCTGCGGCGCCCGCGCCCGGACGGCATATCGAATTTATCGGCAATTCGCTGACCTGCGGTTACGGGACCGAGGGGCTTTCGAAGGACGAGCCGTTCAAACCTCAAACCGAGAACTGCAACAAGGCGTATGCCTGCATCATCGCCCGTTATTTCGGCGCCGACTATACGCTGATCGCCCATTCGGGACGCGGCGCGGCACGCAATTACGGCGATAAGAACGCCACTTCGCAGAATACGATGGCCGACCGCATCGCCAATACGTTCGACGAGGCGGCGGAACCGGCGTGGGATTTCGCGGCGTCGCCGTACCGTCCCGATCTGGTCGTCATCAATCTGGGGTCGAACGACTTTTCGACCCTGCCGCATCCTTCGCGCGATGAGTTTGCGGCCGCCTATACCCGTATCCTGCAAACCCTGCGCGGCGCTTACGGCGACGAAATGCCGATCCTCTGCGTGGCGCCGCGCGTCAGCGAACCGGCCTTCACCTATATCCGCGACTTGTGTCAGTCCGGCGTCGTGCCGAACCTCCATTTCGCGGCTATCCTGCCCGGCTACTGCAACGACGGGAGCGAACTCGGATCGTCGGCCCATCCCAATTATGCGGGACATCGCAAGATGGCGATGCTGCTGATTCCCTACGTTTCGACGCTGACGGGGTGGGAGGCGGAGATCAAACCGATCGAATAGGCGTTTGGCCGTATCGCGGTTTTTTGCTGCTTTTGTCCTCGGTCAGGATCGTGAACTCCGGAATTTCACAATAACAAATTTATAGAAACAAAGGTGCAGAACGGGAGCAACAACCTCTGCGGCTGCAAAAAGTTGATCTGTCTTTATATCAATTCTAACCTAAACCTAAAAAGAACCGATGTCTGCAAATTCCCGAAAAGTGTCGCCGTTAGCATGGGTTCCCACGCTCTATTTTGCGATGGGACTCCCCTTCATTATCGTAAACATGGTGGCAACGCTGATGTTTCGAGGGCTGGGTATCGACGATGCCCGCATTACGCTTTGGACTTCGCTGATTATTTTGCCGTGGTCGCTCAAACCCTTTTGGAGTCCCCTGATGGAGATGTTCAGGACCAAGAAGTTCTGGGTCGTCACCACGCAGCTGGTTTCGGGGCTGGGACTTGCGCTGGTTGCCATGTCGCTTCCGTTTCCCAACTTTTTCCCTTACGTCATCGCCCTGATGACGGTTGTGGCTTTCAGCGGCGCGACACACGACATCGCCACCGACGGCGTCTATATCACCGAACTTTCCAAGGATTTGCAGGCTAAATTTATTGGTTGGCAGGGAGCCTTTTACAACATCGCCAAGGTCTTCGCCATGGGCGGATTGGTCTATCTGGCCGGTGCGCTTAAGGATCATGTCGGAATCGTGCAGGCGTGGATGGTCGTGATGGGCCTTTGCGGCGGCATTCTTTTTCTGCTGGGGCTGTACCACATCCGTATGTTGCCTTCAGGCGGCATCGCGACGGCCCATGCCGACAGTTTCGGCGGCGCCATGCGCGAAACGAAGCGCATCTTTCTGGAATTCTTCAAGAAGAAATATATCTGGATCTATTTCGCATTCATCCTTTTCTACCGCTTCGCCGAAGGTCTGGTCATCAAGATCGTACCGCTGTTCCTCAACGCTCCGCTCGATCAGCAGGGCATGGGGCTTACCGAACAGCAGATTGGACTTTATTACGGTACCTTCGGCGTGATCGCCTTCGTCGTGGGGTCCATTCTGGGCGGCTATTTCATTTCGTGGCTCAAACTGCGGCGTGCCTTGTTCCCGCTGGTCTGCATCTTCAACGTTCCGTTCGTGGTCTATGCGCTGCTGGCATGGTTTCAGCCTTCGAGTCCCGTGTTGATCTGCGCAGCCATCGTGTTCGAATATTTCAGTTACGGATTTGGCTTCGTGGGGCTTACACTCTTTATTATGCAGCAGGTGGCGCCTGGTTCGCACCAGATGGCTCACTATGCTTTCGGGTCGTCGCTTGCCAACCTTGGCGTGATGCTTCCGGGTATGATCAGCGGCTGGCTCTGCGACAGCTTGGGCGGTTATCACTACTTCTTCATGTGGGCGCTGCTGGCCACGGTTCCCGCCTTCCTGCTTGCCGCGCGCATTCCCTTCACCTATCCCGATACTGAAGAGGTGACAGCCGAGGAGGTCGACAAAGAATTGATCAACGAATGAAAAGATCCCGTGCGACGATGGACAACAACCTGAAGATCGTAGGTCCGGCCATGTCAGATCTGCCGTGGAAGATCGTCCTGCCGGCGCAGAGCGTTATCCTGCCGCTATTGCCTCCGCTGCCATCTTGTTTGCCGCAGTCTTTCCGCAACCATGCAGGTTGGGAGCCTTTATCGGGCAGCCCTTTTGAGGAAAGCCATGTCAATAGCAGCGGGCGACCTCTTTGAGTTGCGGATCGCGTGCCATGTCGTTGGGATTCGTTCCGGGAATATCCTGGGGAATCTCCTCTCCCAATCCGGCAAACAGTTCTGCCCAGAACCGGGGTAACGATCCGTCTGCCGCGAGGAAATTCATCGGCCGGGCCGGAAATCGTCTGCTGCCGTCCGGGGCGAGGTAGCTTTCCCATACCAGTTCGCTGCAATACATCTTGCCGTTGTCCGGTCGGAACGAGTAATCGTAGGGCTGTCCGATGAATTTTCGCGCCCGCTCTATCGCTGCCGCGACGCCCGTCGTGTCGCGCAGACGCATTACCGTAACCGCAGGCCGTCCGTCGATTCGGGCGGAGCGTGCCAGAAAATCGCCCAGGGCCGTGACCCACACACCGCCGTCGCTCGTGGCCTCCAGTACCGAATCGACCCCGTGCGACCGCACCGCTATGCCTACGTGCGAGTAGTTCAGTTGTCGCTCTTTGCCTGTCGCGGCAGTGATCGCTCCGGTCATTTCCGATGTTTCTCCGACCTGAAACAACAAATCTCCCGGGTGCAAACAAGGGGCGTTTCGGGTGCAGGAAAAGCCGCACAGTAATATACCTATATATAATAACAATCGCATGGGTATTGTTTTGAAATTGTTTCTGCAAAGATATTAAAATATTTTTACAACTAACTCGCTGATCCATAATCGGGTGAGAAAAAGACGTGAAAATTGTCGAAAAAAAGTCCCGGAATTATTTGGAAGTTGCCTGGAAAAGTCCTTATCTTTGCACCCGCTTCGAGAGAGAAACACCGCTCGAAAGCGACAAAAACAGGTTCTGAAAAATTTTGGAAAAAGTTCCGAAATCCTTTGGAGATTCAGAAAAATGACTTACCTTTGCACCCGCTTCGAATGCAACACACGGTTTGAAGCGATACGAAAAAAGGTTCTGAAAAAATTCTGAAAAATTCTTTCAAAAAGATTTGGTGGTTCGAAAATAAACACTTATCTTTGCACCGCTTTCCGCTGAAAAATCGCGGTCAGAACAGCGGGAGAGGCCGAAAGGCGGACCCCGGAGAAATAAAAGAAATTGTTCTTATAGTAATATATTGAACAGCGTTCTTTGAAGTATTTGAGCAGCTAAAAGTTTTTTCCACTCTTGCAAGAGAGTGATTTCAAACAATACCTTTGAGATTAGAGCTAAAGATTTATAACAAAACATTTTTTTACAATGGAGAGTTTGATCCTGGCTCAGGATGAACGCTAGCGGCAGGCCTAACACATGCAAGTCGAGGGGCAGCACGGTGTAGCAATACACTGG